>JAYSQH010000493.1:0-4241 GCA_043721655.1 Phycicoccus sp.
CGGGCCGTGTTCAACGACCCCGATCTCAGGCCAGCCTCCACCACGACGGTGCCACGCCCCATCGTGGCGATCATCCGATTTCGCTGCAGAAAGCGCGTCTTGGTGGGTGCCGACCCAGGCGCCACCTCGCTGATGACGGCCCCGACCTCGACGATGCGTGCGATCAGCGCCGCATGAGACGACGGGTAAGGACGCTCGACTCCCCCGGCAAGCACCGCGATGGTGGTTGCCCCGGTCGCCAGAGCGCCACGGTGGGCGGCGGCATCGATGCCAAAGGCCGCACCCGAGATGATCGTGAAGCGTCGTTCGCCCAGGCCGGCAGCCATCTCGGTGGCGACCATCTCGCCATAGGCCGTGGCGCTTCGGGCTCCGACGATGGCTGTGCTGCGAAGACACGCAGCCGCGACGTCGACGGGCCCTCGAACCCAGAGGCAGTATGGCGGGGCCTTCAGGTCGTCGAGGCCTTGCGGCCACTCGGGGTCGCCGGGGCAGAGGATCCGGGCGGCGAACTTGGCCCCGACCTCGAGGTCTCGTTCAACATCGAGCACCTCGAGTCGGGGCGTGAAGCGCTGCACACCTTGGCCAACGCCAGAGGCCGCGACCAGCAGCGCGGCCACCGGTCCATGCGTCTGGATCAGGCGGTTTGCCACGGGGTCGCCGGGCTCAGCGACGCGACTCCACGCGGCTCGGGCAAACCGATCCTGGGACAGCAGGCTGCTGCGCAGGGGCACACTCATGCCGCCACCGCCGACTGGGCACGCAGGGTCAGGGCAAGTCCAACCTCGTCACGGCGGGGTGTCCGACCACCAGCAAGGTCGGTCACGGTCCAGGCGACCTTCAGGACTCGGTCGTAGCCGCGGAGCGTCAGGACCCCTCGTTCCAGGGCTCGCTCCAGATCCACGGTTGCCGCCGTCGGAAGCTTCAGGAACCCGGCACGCATCATCGGACCGGGGACCTCGCTGTTGAGCCGATACGCCGTGCGGGCAAGGCGTTCTGCCTGCAGACCCCTTGCCATGCCCACCCGCGCGGCCACCTGGGCACTGGACTCTCCCGTCGGCGCCAGCAGCCCCGCCCGCGACACGGCCCTGACCTGGAGCTGGAGGTCGACCCGGTCCAGAAGCGGCCCCACAAGCTTGCCCATGTAGTCGCGCCGGGCACGCGGTGAACAGGAACAGTCGATGCCCTTGCCGAAGCCTCGCCCGCAGGGGCAAGGGTTGGCCGCCAGCACCAGCTGGAACCGTGCCGGGTATCGAACGACACCTGTTGCGCGTGCCACGACCACCTCGCCGGACTCCACCGGCTGACGCAGCGCCTGCAGGACCCCGGGCTTGAACTCGGGAGCCTCGTCGAGGAACAGCACGCCGTGATGTGCACGCGAGATGGCACCCGGTCGGATGAACCCGCTGCCGCCTCCCACGATGGCCGGCATCGACGCGCCGTGATGGGGCGCCACGAACGGCGGTCGGACGATGAGCGCTCCTGACTTGGGAAGTACGCCGAGGACCGAGTGGATGGCCGTGACCTCCAGAGCCTGCGCCGGCTCGAGATCGGGCAGCAACGAGGGGAGCCGCTCGGCAAGCATCGTCTTGCCGGCACCCGGTGGGCCCGACAGGAACAGGTGATGTCCGCCAGCGGCCGCGATCTCGAGTGCCAGCCGCCCTTCGTCCTGCCCGACCACATCGCGCAGGTCAGGGACCACAATGTCCTCGGGCACCACTGCCCGGTCGATGACGATCACCGCTGGTTGCTCGCCACGGCCGATGGCCTGGTATCGCGACACCAGCTCACTGAGGTGGCGCGCGGGGATGACCGAGATGCCAGGAACGAGTGCAGCTTCGGCCGCGTTCGCGGCCGGAACCACGATCTGGGCCATGCCCAGACGGGCCGCCGTCAGCACCACGGGCAGCACGCCTCGCACAGGGCGGACTGAGCCATCCAACCCCAGCTCGCCGACGTGAACGATCCCATCGACGACATGCGCCGGAAATGCGTCTGCGGCGGCGAGGATGGCGATCGCGATAGGGAGGTCCCAGCC
Organism: Phycicoccus sp.; assembly: GCA_043721655.1. Taxonomy (GTDB): domain Bacteria; phylum Actinomycetota; class Actinomycetes; order Actinomycetales; family Dermatophilaceae; genus UBA4719. Next base: position 2,036 of record JAYSQH010000493.1, read on the forward strand.
ACTGCCGACCTTGGGGATCGAGGCCGGGGAGAGATTAACCGTCAGACGCCGCTTCGGGATCGGGACACCGGAGTTCATCGCGGCGGCCGCGATCCGGTCCGGCGCCTGACGACATGCCGCATCAGGCAGCCCGCTGAACATAACCTGCGGCAGTCCCTGAACAAGATCAGCCTCGACGCTGACGAGCGCGCCCTCGATACCCTGCAGGGCAACCCCCCGGGTACGACCCAGGCTCATGCCGACACCGCAACCAGATGCTCGATCCGGGCTGGGCCGGACCGCGGCCGCAGCACGCCGACGACATCGATGCGGACATCGGCGACGGAGTCGACCAATGATCGGTGATCGGTGATCCAGCACGCGGCCAGCCGGCGCAGTCGAGCAGCTTTGACCGCGGTCACGGCCTCGACCGGAGAGCCGTACGCGAGGCTGCGCCGGGTCTTGACCTCGACGATGACCAGGCAGGTGTCATCCATCGCCACGATGTCGATCTCACCCTGGTCGCATCGCCAGTTGCGGTCCAGGATCCGCAGGCCCGACTCGGTCAGGTACCTCGCCGCGAGCCGCTCGCCATAAGCCCCCACGGCATTGGCCACACCCGCCTTGACCGCGGACACGCTCGCAGACCTCCCCGAAGCGGGGACTGAATCGGTCACCTTGACCACCTCCGTGGTCGACTGTGGCAAACGCCGCGACCGACGGCACAGCCTGCTGACCCACCCTGTGGACGGCGGGACGAGCGCGCGACTCCATGTGGACACCGGTCTCACCGGCGCCCGCTACACAGAAACGGCTAGAAGCCGCCTTCCTTGGGCAGCTCGAGCTCGGTCTTGGAGAGCTCCTCCACATTGACGTCCTTGAAAGTCACGACACGCACGTTCTTGACGAAGCGTGCGGGCCGGTAGACATCCCAGACCCACGCGTCGGACATCGTGACGTCGAAGTAGACCTCTCCGCCTTCGCTGAGAACCTTCAGGTCGACGGAGTTGGCGAGGTAGAAACGTCGTTCGGTCTCCACGACGTGCGTGAAGAGCCCGACGACGTCGCGATACTCGCGATAGAGCTGAAGCTCCATCTCGGTCTCGTACTTCTCCAGGTCCTCAGAGCTCATTGCTCTCCTCCGCGATCGATCCGAACGGCACCATCATCGTCGATGAGGCCACCTGAAGCCCACAACCCGGGTCCGCTGGCTGAGCCACTCCGGGCAGATGCCATGACCGACGGTGATGCACGCTCGGGCCGCGCGACCCCAGCGCCGCGAAATGCTCGGGCGCGGAGTACCCCTTGTTCAGCTCCCAGGCATAGTGCGGCACCTGGGCTGCAAGCGCGACCATCATCGCGTCCCGCTCAACCTTGGCCAGCACACTCGCGGCAGCCACCGACGAGCAGAACATGTCGGCCTTGACCATCGTCAGGACCGGCACACACGGAGCGAAGCCGTCACCATCTGCAAGCGAGCCCAACAGCCCCACCCGCTGCGGGTCGGTGAGCCAGTCATAGTTGCCGTCGAGGATGACCAGATCAGGTATGACGGGAAGTGCCGCGAGTGCCCGCGTGCCGGCAAAACGCAGGGCCACCATGATCCCGTAGCGGTCGATCTCCTCCGGCGATGCGTGTCCGACGGCATACGCCGTCGCCCACCTCTGGATCTTGGGCACCATCCGCTCACGCATCTGGTGCGAGAGCAGCTTGGAGTCCTTGACGCCCACCGGCGCAGACCGGCATACGTCGTCGATCACCACGACACCCACCGACACCGGACCCGCGAGAGCCCCACGGCCGACCTCATCCATGCCGGCAAGCAGCCGGTGACCGGCACGCTGCAGCGCGCGCTCAACCCTGAGTGTGGGTTTGCGAGACGCGGTGCCGGAGCTCATTTCGCAGCAGCCGCCGGGACCTTGGCGAAAGTCTCATTGGGGACGCCCAGCCAGGACCATCGCCACAGGGGCCAGACAACAGTGATAGCGCGACCGACGATCAGGCTCTCGGGAACCGTGCCCTTGAGGCCGCCCGAACCCGCGTCGTGGGGCCGGGAGTCGGCGGAGTTGGAGCGGTGGTCACCCATCACCCACACCCGCCCGGCAGGAACCGTGATGTCGAAGGTCTGCAGGCTTGGCGCGTCTCCCGGGAACAGATAGGGCTCGGTCAGCGGCGCACCGTTGACGGTCAGCTTCTCGGCCTTGTCGCAGCACACGACGTGGTCTCC
>JAYSQH010000494.1:0-2829 GCA_043721655.1 Phycicoccus sp.
TGCAGGTACACGCGCAACAGCTGGGCGTTGTCGTAGAGCATCTTCTCGAAGTGGGGGACCACCCAGCCTGCGTCGACCGAGTAGCGCGCAAAGCCACCAGCCAGCTGGTCGTACATCCCGCCGCGGGCCATCGCCTCGCAGGTGCCGTTGACCATGAGGAGCGCGCTTTCGGAGCCAGTGCGTGCCCCATGGCGCAGCAGGAACTCCAGGACCATCGACGGCGGGAACTTCGGCGCCCCACCGAAACCACCCCGCTGCCAGTCATATCCGCTTGAGAGCCGCTCTTCGGCCCGGCCGAGCTCGACCGCCCCCAAGGGCGTACCGGCCCCGATGGTGGTCTCTGCGCGCAAGGCGTCGACGATGCGTGAGCCGCTGGCGACGACCTCCTCGCGTCGACTGCGCCAGGCGTCGGCGACACCCGCGAGAAGCTGTAGGAACGAGGTCTTGGGGTAGTACGTGCCGCAAAAGAAGGGCTCGGCGGAGGGTGTCAGGAAGCAGGTCATGGGCCAGCCGCCGTGTCCGGTCATCGCTGTGGTGGCGGACATGTAGATCGCGTCGATGTCCGGACGTTCTTCGCGGTCAACCTTGATGGCGACAAAGTCGGCGTTGATGGCTGCAGCCACCGCGGCGTCCTCGAAGGACTCGTGCGCCATCACGTGACACCAGTGGCACGCGGAGTAACCGATGGACAGCAGAATCGGCACGTCTCGTGCGAGCGCCTCAGCGGACGCTTCCGGTCCCCACTCCTGCCAGTCGACCGGATTGTCCTTGTGCTGCAACAGATACGGGCTCGTGGAAGACGCAAGTCGGTTCGCCATCAAAGGAGCCTAGTGCGATGGGCGGTGGTGGACCGGCGCGGCTTCAAGGGATGAGGGATACAATCGTGTCCGTGAGCGTCTACGACGAGATGCCTTCCCCTGGCGCTGGGCTGTTGCGTTATGCCCGGCTCAAGGCTGGCCTGAGCCAGTCCGAGCTGGCCGAGCGGGCGGGCGTGGCCAGGACCATGGTGTCGGCCTACGAACGTGACCGTCGCCAAGCGACCTTGCCGACGTTGATGCGGCTCCTCAAAGCGGCGGGCTTCGAGCTGCGTATAGAACTGGTGCCCTACGACGATCATGATGACGTGCTCCGGGAACTTGAGCGGCATCGCCCATCAGAGGAACGCCAGGAATGGGAGCGCTACCAGGCGACGCGGGTGGCGAAGGACCGCGCGGCTGTATCCGCGGCTTTGCGAACCCGGAAGAAGACCAAGGTGCCAGGTTGAGCGACGCACGCTTCGACCCGCTCAAGATCGTTCAGGCGTTCAACCACCGCGGCGTCGAGTACGTCGTCATCGGAGGTTACGCAGGCGAGTTGCACGCTGCTGCCGTGCCTCCAACCCGCGACATCGACTTCACGCCCCGTGCCACGAAGGAGAACCTCGGACGGCTCTCGCAGGTGCTCACCGATCTTGACGCGCGGATCCGCGTCGAAGGCGCACCCGAGGGTCTCGCCTTCTCCCACGATGCTGCGTCCCTTGCCAACGTTGGCATATGGAACCTCACCTGCACGTTCGGCGAGTTCGACATCAGCTTCAAGCCCAGCGGGACCGACGGCTACGAGGACCTGATGCGCTCAGCCCTTCGGGTGGACGTGCGAGGCGAGCAGATGCCCGTTGCCTCATTGGCAGACATCATCCGGTCCAAGGAAGCTGCCGCCCGGCCCAAAGACTTCAGAGCCCTCCCCGCGCTCCAAGAACGGCTCATGGCACAAGAAGGCACGACGCTCGAGGAACAGGCAGCAGCCATGGCTCGTCGGGCGGAGGAACGCACGATCAGCGACCAAGGTGGCCAGTGGCCTGGTTCGTGGCCCACCTGAAGAAGATGCTTCCGCGAATACCGTTGGTAACATACGCAGCTCCGTTCATCGAGGCCGGCCAGCGCTGCACCTTGGCTACGAGCCCGTGGAGCCGGACCCGCTGGACGGGCGACGGGTGCGGGTCAGTCTGGCTGCATCGCCTTGATGATCGCGATCGCTTTTGTCATCCCGGCAGCGTCATCCTCCGCGACCGCCGACAGTCCGTTCTGCACCTCACGCACGATCGACCACGCCCGCGCTCGCTCCTCGTCGAGCCCGGCGACCTCGCAGATGATGGACAGCCGGCGGCGAAGGTGTCGACGGATGTCACCGGTGGCGACCGCTTCCTCCCAGCGGTTCCACAGCGCGGGCGTCACGGCGAACCCAGGGTCGGCCGCCAGGGGCTTGGGGTCGATCGCGAGCCACGGTTGCCGATTGGCTGCCAGAACGTTCTCGTAGTGAAGGTCGGTGTGGACCATGCGTGAGTCGACGGCATCGTCGGTCATCAGGTCAGACAACAGAGCGCGCGCCTGGTCGACGAAGCGGCGTGGAAAGGCCGGGGGAGCAGAGTCGAGCTGCTCCACCAGTCGCGCGCACACGGCCGACAAACGCGAAAGCTGAGGAAGCGCAACGTGATCCAGCTGCCTGAGCAGGTCGCCGATCACCCGGCAGGCCTCGTCGAGAGGGACGGCAGACAGGTCGCGTGCGCCGTTCAGACGCTCCAGGAGCATCGCCCAGCGACCGGGACTGGCCGCGAGCAGGCGTACAGCGCCGCGGCCACCCCAGTGTTGCAACGCCAGGTGCTCGTGCTCGGCCTCGATGTGGGGCCAGGTGATCTTCAGAACGGCAGGGAGGTCGTCTCGACGCCGCACCGGCAGCACCAGGGCACACACTCCGTGCATCGCGTCACCGTCCAGGGTGAGCTCCCACTCGTGCAGCGACTCCGTCACCAGTCGCGGCAGGCCAGCCAGCCAGTCGTCACCGCTGATGAAC
>JAYSQH010000495.1:0-4215 GCA_043721655.1 Phycicoccus sp.
GACGTGGTCAGCATGACGACGTCGGGTCCGTCGGGTATGCCGGTCAGCGCGCCATCGGGCACGGATCGGACGTCCCCCCATGAACGGCCGAGCGCGAAGAGGACCGCGGGTGAGGTGATCCACCCCTTGGCGCCCCCGGCTATGAGGTAGACCTTGGGTTTGGAGTCTTCCTTGCGAAGGCAGCCCTCGGGGAGGTCCCAGATCCGCACCGTTGCCGCCGCCGGGGCGGTGGCGATACCGGTGACCATGGCGAAAACCTTCGGGTCAGCCGTGACGGCCTGCTGCCCAGCGGTGAGCCGGCTCCAGATCGCGGGTTCGAGGTAGGAGAACCCGTTCGTGCGGACCTGGTGCAGCGTCACCGCGTCCTCGGGGATGGCCTGGTCCCAGCCGGCCTTGCGGTGGAACTCCAGCGTCCACGTGCTGCCGTCGGGGCGTCCCGGCGAGGTGGCTGTGGGCGGGATCGTGGCCACCAAGTGGCCGTGGTTGCCGACCTGCTGTTGGTTGAGGGGGTCCAGCGTGACGGTCGCGCTGAAGTCGGGTCTGGGGGGCGACCACACCCGACTGGGTTCGAGGACACCCAGGGCTTGGAGGTTTCGGGCGTTGAGGCCGACGGTGGCAGAGCCGGACGCGCCCTTGAACGTGATGGGGAACTGGAAGGTTGTCGTGGCGAAGCTCATCACGTCCCAGCCGTCGCCGTACTCGAAGTCAGGGTTCGCGGCGAAGGAGTGCGGAAGCCCGTGGCCGTGGCCCATCTCATGGCAGATGAAGCCGAACTCGCACAGGTTCGGGTCGCTGTGGACGATGACGACGCCGTTGCCGGCGAAGCCGTGGTCGACGCCGTAGTTCTGGACGACGAGCACCGACCGGTACGGGCTGAGGTCGATCCCGGCTGCCGCCGCCGCGTCCTTGCCCCATTGGACCAGGGTGCTGCGTTGCCCCGGGAAGGCCAGCGAGGACACCTCGCTGGAGGTGTGGTTCATCGTCAGCCATCCGAAGACCTGCGAACCGGTGAGGTCGAGGTTGCCGAAGGTGACCTCACGCCAGTAGTCGGCCACACCGCCGGTGCCGTTGCGCGTGTAGAAGTCCGCGTAGTAGTCCGGCTGCTGCGGCACGGCTGGCAGGTCGGAGTAGCGGCAGAGGAGGATGGCCCAGGGCCAGTTGACAGGACGCATGAACACTCCGATCATCTCGGCGGGCAACCACCCGTCAGACACGAGGAGGACTGTTCGCGAAGTCCTGATACGAATTGGACGAGCAATGCTTGAAACCTGTGGATCAGGTCGGGAGGGCGTGCCTTCCCCAGTGTCCCTCTGAAGGTCAAAGCAAGCGAGGCTCCCGCTTTCAGGAGCGGTTCGGGAAGGTACGCCGATGCCCACGGTAACCAAGAACGACCAAGAGATGCCAGCAGCCGGAAGGTCGCTACTGGACGAGATCGTGCGCCGGGGCACCAGGCGAATGTTCGCCGCGGCGTTGGAGGCCAAGGTCGCCGCGTACATCCGCGATCAGACCGACCAGCTCGACGAGGATGGTCGACGACTGGTGGTCCGCAACGGCGCTACGACCGCCGGCAGGTTCTGACGTCCTCGGGCACGATCGATGTGCTGGCTCCACGGATCAACCACAGAAGCACCGATGAGGCCACCGGTGAGCGCAAGCGGTGCTCCTCGGCGATCCTGGCGCGGTGATGCCGCCGCTCGCCGAAGATGACCGAGGTGCCCACCACTGCTGCTTTGCACGGCCTGTCCTCGTTGGACTTCTCGAATTGGCTGGGGCGACAAACCAGAGGGTCGACTGGTGGTTGCCCGAAGCGGCCTTCTGCTCGTCGCGAGTCGATTCGATCATCAGGGCCGGGCATGGTCCTCGACCGTTGCGAAGCGATGGCTCAGGCCTGCGCGCACCGAGGTCAGGGCCAGCAGCACGACCGGTGTTGGTGCGCCTGTGCCGTCCAAGCGGGCAAGCAGTTGCCGCCTCAAGGGCGGGCCGAGCAGTCCCTCACCCGCAAGGGAAAGAGTCATTGCCACGGCCTCAGCGACGTTGGTGGTCATGGGCGACATCACCGCTGCCTGATCCCGGTGGTCCGGTATCAGTGGCCTTCCCTTTGCCTCTTCGCTGTATATAACCGTTGCGTGCTGGCGCCTTCGATGCGCCGCGCGCGTCAACTAGAGGAGCGGACATGTCTACGAGTACGAGAAGACCGTCAGCCGAGTTCGAGGTGGCCCACGAGCGCAGCCACTTCCAATCACTGCTTGCAGCGAACCCGAACTACTTCGGGACGTTGCCCGATCTTGGGTTTCCGAGCGAATACGACAAGCAGGGCGACACGACGTTCGAGGCGTTGTCCTGCGTCTCATTCAGCCCGGAACGCGACCGGCTGGAGGCGACCCTGGAGGTCCGGCGACCTTTCGGCTACTCCGGCGATTTGTGCTCCCAGGGATCCCGTGAGCACGTGCGTTTCTACGTGAGCTACGACGAGGGCGTCAGCTGGACCGACTCAGGTGTCGCAAGCGTCAGCGTCCATGACATCCCGGGGGGCGAGAGCTGCGACGGAGGCACGTGGCCGCCGATCTCCTACGTCTGTGGGGTCGACCTGGTGCCACCGCGTAGCTGGTGCGCGTTCCCGGTCCTGCCGCTGGTGCGGGCCATTTTGTCCTGGGAGGTCGTGCCGGATCCGGACAGCCCCGACCAGATCCCGATCTGGGGTGAGGTGCACGAGTGTCACATCCAGATCCGGCCGCGGCAGTTCATCTTCTCCGATCTGCTCGATCAGCTGCCCAAGGACATCGTCCTCAAACTGCCGCCGTACCTGCTGCAGGAACTGCCGTCGCCGATCCCCGACCCGGGCCCGCTCAACCCATTGCCGCTGGCCGAGTTGGTGACGCTGTACTCGGGCACGAGCAAAGACCAACAGGTCCCCCAGCATCGCTTCGCGCTGCCGCATCTGGCATCCGCGGAGCTGGCGGGCGCCCACACGATGTTGTCGTACGTCGGGCCGGCCCAAACGGCACAGGCGGCCAAGATCGACCTGTCGGCGGTGCTCAAGCAGCTCCAGGACACCAGCGGCGACACCTCCTTCGAAGAGCTCGAGTGTGTCGGGCTCGACAACAACACCGACCAGCTCGTCGGGACATTCCGGGTCAAGAGGCCCAGCGGTTTCTCGGGCGGGCCCTGCACTGCCGGAAGCAGCGAGTACGTCGCCTACTGGGCCGACTTCGGCGATGAGTGCACCTACACCTACCTGGGCACGGTGCAGGTCAAGACCCACGACTACGACAACGTCCCGGCCGCCGGACTGTGCTACGCAGCGCCGCTGCCGGTCGACCTGGGTAAGTTCCGTCGCGACTGCGACACCCCAGTCATCGCTCGGGTGCGCGCCGTCTTGTCCTGGGGCACTCCGCCATCGACCACCGACCCCGACGCCGTGCCGTACTGGGGAAACCGCCTCGACACCCACGTCCAGCTGCGGCCCGGCCAGCCGTACGACGGGACAGCGCGGTTCACCATCGTCGGCGGCGTGGCGGCAGCCTCGGTCGACCTGGCCTCGGGGATGACGTTGCCCGGCGCGGCGATCGCCGAGAACGGGTACCCGCTGCCGAACGACTGCCCGTTCGCTGGTGTGGTCACCCTGCACGGTCCGCTCGACCCCGCGCTGGCCGGCCAGTCGTATCGGGTCCGCGTGCGTAACCTCACCACGGCCGGGGCGGTCAGTGACCTGACCGATGCGTTCTTCGTCGTGAACTGGCTCGGGATCGGCTCCTGGGCCACGCCGGGCGCCGGCGGCTGGACGCCATGGCCGAGCTGGGTGGGCAACACCACTGGCAAGCTCGGGCACTTCACCCCGGGCGGCGACGACCTGTGGGAGATCCAGCTTGAGGTCTTCGGCATCGGCGTCGTCGATGTACGCCGAGTCCAGATGGACAACACACTCAACGCATCGATCGTCGTCGGTGACCCCGACAATGCGGCCGATCTGCACCTGAGTACCCTCGGTGCCTGCCGAGTGCCCCGTGGCCCGCTCACCGGCACGTTCGTGGCTCGCGACAAGCACTTCCTCTCCTGGTCGATCGGGGTTGCCGGTGGTCCGGGCACGCCCATCCCGCCAACGCCACTCACCGTCGCCATCGGTACGGGCACGCAGACGTCGCTGGGCGGCGAGCCGTTCACGATCGATCTGTCGGCGCTGGCTCCGTGCGGCTACATCGTCCGGTTGGGCGTCAC
>JAYSQH010000496.1:0-3624 GCA_043721655.1 Phycicoccus sp.
GCTGGTGGCGACCAGTGTGTGGCCACAACTGGTGCTGGGGCTCTTGGGCTCATAGCAGCCCGGTGACCGGAACGCCACGGCGGGCAGCCGCGTTGGGAAGAGCATGCACAACCATTTCAACGGGCTGAAGACCACACTGCTTCTCAGCGGCATCTTCGGCCTCCTGCTCGCGTTCGGCGCCCTGGTCAGCGGCGGCAGATACATCTGGGTCTTTGCCCTGTTCGGGGTCGCCATGACCGCCTACGGCTACTGGAACAGCGACAAGATCGCGATCAAGGCCATGCGCGCCCAGCCGGTCAGCGAGGCCCAGGCCCCGACGATGTACCGCATCGTGCGTGAGCTCTCGACGGCTGCCGGCAAGCCGATGCCGCGCCTGTTCATCTCGCCCACGGAGGCGCCCAACGCCTTTGCCACAGGTCGCAACCCGGCCAACGCGGCCGTCTGCTGCACCCAGGGGATCCTGTCGCTGCTCGACGAGCGAGAGCTGCGAGGGGTTCTGGGCCACGAGCTCATGCACGTCTACAACCGTGACATCCTGACGGCTTCGGTCGCCGCCGCCATCGCCGGCGTCATCACCAGCGTCGCCCAGGTGTTCATGTTCATGGGCATCTTCGGTGGTGGTGGCAGCAACAACGACAACCGCTCAAATCCGATCGGCATGCTGCTGATGGCCTTGCTTGCCCCTTTGGCCGCCACCACGATCCAGCTGGCGATCACCCGGACCCGCGAGTACGACGCGGACGAGGACGGCGCCACGCTGACCGGCGACCCGTTGGCGCTCGCCTCGGCCCTGCGCAAGCTCGAGCGTGGAACGGCTGCCGCGCCGCTCGCCCCGCAGCGCGACATCGTCAACGCCAGTCACATGATGATCGCCAACCCGTTCCGTCCTCAGGATGTGTCGCGGCTGTTCGCCACCCACCCGCCGATGGCGGATCGCATCGCCCGGCTGGAGACGATGGCCTCGGGGTACCGCGGGTACTGACGCCGGATCGCTTCTGAAAGAGTGTCGGGCATGACCAATTTGACCCGTGCTGAAGCCGGGGTGCGATCCGCCCTGATCGATGTCACCGGATACCGCCTGGTGCTGGATCTCGCTCACAGCGCGACCACCTTCGAGTCCTCGACCACGGTGCAGTTCACCTGCGCCGAGCCCGGGGCGTCGACGTTTCTGGACGTCAAGCCCGAGCAGCTCCACCGTGCCACCCTCAACGGCGTGGAGCTCGACCGTGCTGACTTTGACGGTGAGCGGATCGCCCTGAACGGTCTTCTGGCCGTGAACGAGGTCGTCGTGACGGCGACGATGCGTTACAGCAACGACGGGCAGGGGCTGCACCGCGCCATCGACCCGGCAGACGACCAGCACTATGTCTACGGTCACTCGTTCCTGGACGCTGCGCCGCGGGTCTTCGCGTGTTTCGACCAGCCTGATCTCAAGGCTCCCTACGACGTCAGCGTGACCGCGCCGCCCGAGTGGATCGTCCTGGGCAACGGTGCCGCCACGCGCACCGGCGAGGGAAGCTGGGCGCTGGCGACGACGAAGCCGTTGGCCACCTACTTCTTCACCGTGTGCGCCGGACCGTACGTCTCCGTCACGGCCGAGCACGACGGCATCCCTTTGGGCGTCCACGCCCGGGCCTCGCTGCGTGAGCCGCTCGAACGCCAGGCAGAGCAGATGCTCACCATCACCCGGCAGTCGTTTGACTATTACCACTCGCTGTTCGGCATTCGCTATCCGTTCGGGGAGTACCACCAGGTCTTCGTCCCTGAGTTCAACGCCGGCGCGATGGAGAACCCCGGTTGCATCACGCTGCGAGACCACTACGTGTTCCGGGGGGCGACGACCCACGATGAGGTGCTGACCCGGTCCAACACCATCTCGCACGAGATGGCACACATGTGGTTCGGCGACCTGGTGACCATGAAGTGGTGGGACGATCTGTGGCTGAACGAGTCGTTCGCCGAGTACATGTCGCACCGAACCCTTTATGAGGCAACGGAGTTCACCGATGCCTGGGTCGACGCCTCGATGGCCCGCAAGCCGTGGGGCTACGCCGCCGAGCGGATGCCCTCGAACCACCCCGTGGCTGGTTCGCCAGCGCCCGACGCCCAGGCGGCGTTGCAGAACTTCGACGGCATCTCCTATGCCAAGGGCTCCGCAACCCTGGTCCAGCTGATCGCACACATCGGGGACAACGCCTTCATCGCAGGAGTGACGGACTACCTGCGCTCGCATGCCTACGGCAACGCCTCGCTCGCGGACTTCCTCGGGGCGATGGAGCGATCCAGCGGCAAGGACCTGCGGGGCTGGGCTGAAGCCTGGCTGCGGACGGCCGGGCTCGATGCGATTTCTGTGCAGACGACCAGCGCAGGGGGCTCACTCACGTCCGCGAAGGTGCTCAGGATCCCGCCGACCGCCTATCCGGCAGACCGCACCCACAGCTTCGATGTCGCCGGGTTCTCAGACGGCGCAGAGGTATTCCGGGTGCTCACGACAGTGGACCGCAACGAGACTGCTCTGCCTGAGCTGGCCGGCACGCCGAACGCAGCCATGTTGATCCCCAACGCGGCTGACCTCACCTGGGCCAACATCAAGCTCGACGTGACCACGGTCGCCGCTGCGCCTGCAGAGCTGTCGGCAGTGCCGCAGGCCCAGACGCGGGCGGTCGTGTGGACGGCACTCATCGACGGGGTTGCCCTGGCCGAGATCGATCCGCGACATCTGCTGTGTGTCCTGGCGACAGCCTGGGCTCGGGAGGGCAACCAGTCGATCATCAACCGGGTGGGCATGCAGATGTCCCTGCGGATCATTCCGCAGTTCATCCCCGTGCCCGAACAGGACGGCGCCTACGCCGTGATGGCAAGGGCTGCCGCATCCATGCTCGCTGAGTCTGAGCCGGGATCCTCACGAGCGCTGGTCGCGGCCCGATACGTCGCGAGCTCATCCGCTGATGAGGACCTGCTCGGCCGTTGGGCGTCAGCGGAACAGCTGCCCAAGGGACTCGACGGCGACCCGGACTTCCGGTGGGTGGTGCTGTGCAACCTGGCTCGACGCGGCGTCATCGGGCCGGCCGAGATCGACGCAGCGCTCGTTCTCGATCACACCATGCAGGGCAACCTGAAATCGTTGCAGGCCAAGGCTTCTGTTCCCGACACGGCGGCTAAGGCCTGGGCCTGGGAGCAGATCACCGGAGATCACGGGCGCTCCAACTATCAGCTGAACGCACTTGCCACAGGCTTCTGGCATGCCGCCGACCAGGATGTTGTCCGACCCTACGTGGCGCGATACTTCACCGATGTGCCAGCACTGACCAGGCGAGTCGGCGAAGACGCGTTGGCCACGGTCGCCGCGTTGGCCTATCCGAGCAGAATGGTCGAAGCGTCCACGGCCGACCAGTCTGCAGCCGCGCTTGCACGCAGCGACCTGACGGCGTCAGTGCGCCGGGCGATCACGGACGCCGACTCTCAGCTGCTTGAGGCTTTGGCCTCGCGTGCCGCTTTCGGGTGAGGGCCCGGAATACAGACAGTCTTGCCTCGGGCGACTTGTCGAGGGCACGTTGCGTCTGAAGAGTCAGCGGTAGTTGGTGAACTGGACAGCGACGTCCAGGTCAGCGCTGCGCAGCATGG
>JAYSQH010000497.1:0-1504 GCA_043721655.1 Phycicoccus sp.
CGCGGCCCATTGTTACCCACGCGCGTTCCAGACGGGGACATGGAGGCCTCACGTTAGGCTGGCGGGCATGTGCGGAATCGTGGGATACGTGGGCCCCAACGTCGACGGCAGGGCCCTCGAAGTGGTCATGGAGGGTTTGGCCAGGCTCGAATACCGCGGCTACGACTCCGCCGGTGTGGCGCTGGTCGTGGGGGACCACGTGGTGACCGCGAAGCGCGCGGGAAAGCTGGTCAACCTGACCGACGCTCTGGCCCAGGTGCCGCTGCCAGAGTCGCGCACCGGCATCGGGCACACCCGGTGGGCCACCCACGGCGGCCCGACCAACGTGAATGCGCACCCCCACCGAGGTGGTGCCGACGGCAAACTGGCCCTGATCCACAACGGCATCATCGAGAACTTCCACCGGCTGAAGTCCGGACTGATGGCTGACGGCGTCGAGTTCCTCAGCGAGACCGACACTGAGGTCGTCGCCCAGCTCTTGGCCCGCGCATACGGCGTCACGGGTGACCTCACCGAGGCCATGCGCCAGGTCGTGGGCGGTCTCGAAGGCGCCTTCACGCTGCTGGCCGTGCATGCTGACCAACCCGGGGTCGTCGTCGGTGCGCGGCGCAACAGCCCGCTGGTCGTCGGACTGGGCGAGGGAGAGAACTTCCTCGGCTCTGACGTCGCGGCCTTCATCGGCTACACCCGCGAGGCGCTCGAGCTCGCACAGGACCAGATCGTCACGATCACGACCGACGGTGCGAAGATCATCAACTTTGACGGAACACCGGCGCATGGCAAGCAATACCACGTTGACTGGGACGCCGCAGCCGCCGAGAAGGGCGGCTTCCCGAACTTCATGGCCAAGGAGATCCACGACCAGCCGCATGCTGTGGCTGACACGCTTCTGGGTCGCACCGACGCGATGGGTCGTCTCGTGCTGGACGAGCTGCGCATGGACGAGGCCGAGCTACGCGCTGTGGACAAGATCGTCTTCATCGCTTGTGGCACGGCTGCCTACGCCGGGATGGTCGCCAAGTACGCCCTTGAGCACTGGACCCGCATTCCGTGCGAGGTCGAGCTGGCACACGAGTTCCGTTACCGCGACCCGGTGGTCAACGAACACACCCTGGTCGTCGCGATCTCGCAGTCCGGCGAGACGATGGACACCCTGATGGCGGTCAAGCACGCCCGTGACCTGGGCGCCCGTGTCATCGCCATCTGCAACACCCACGGCTCGACGATCCCGCGTGAGTCCGACGCGGTCCTCTACACCCACGCGGGCCCCGAGATCGCGGTCGCCTCGACCAAGGCCTTCCTGGCCCAGATCACCGCCTGCTACATCCTGGGCCTCTATCTCGCCCAGCTGCGCGGCGGCACCTACGCCGACGAGGCGCAGGCCGTCATGAAAGACCTGCACGAGATGCCGGCCAAGATCCAGACCGTCCTTGATGGTCTGGACCGGGTCCGCGAGGTCGCCCGGTTCATGGCCGACACCCGGTCGGTGCTGTTCCTGGGTCGT
>JAYSQH010000498.1:0-1575 GCA_043721655.1 Phycicoccus sp.
GGCGGCGCCGTGACGCCCTCGAGGTTGGCCGACAGGAAGGCTGCGTTCTCCTGGCGAGTCTTGGTCCAGGCGTCGACCTTGGTCAGCTGGACCCGGCCGATTGCCGCGTGGATGTCGGTCATCCTGCAGTTGAAGCCGACGACCTCGTTCTCGTACTGCCGCATCATGCCCTGGTTGCGATAGAGCCGCACGAGACGCTCGGTCTCGTCGTCTGCCACCGAGACCATGCCGCCCTCGCCGGAGGTCATGTTCTTGGTGGGATAGAGCGAGAACATGCCAAAGGTGCCGAACGCCCCCACCGGTATGCCGTTCAGCGAGGCGCCGTGCGCCTGGGCCGCGTCCTCGAAGATCAACAGGTCGTGCTTGTCGGCAACCGCCTGGAGACCGGTCATGTCGGCCGGGTGGCCGTAGAGGTGCACCGGCATGATGCCGACCGTCTTGTCGGTCACGGCGGCCTCGACAGCGGCCGCGCTCAGGCAGAAGCTGCCCGCGTCGATGTCGGCGAAGACGGGGGTCGCACCGGTCAGGGCGACGGAGTTTGCGGTGGCGGCAAAGGTGAAGGAGGGGACGATGACCTCGTCACCGGCCTTAACTCCGCTGGAGAGCAGACCCAGGTGCAGTCCCGACGTGCCGGAGTTGACGGCAACGCAGGCGCGGCCGATGTGGAAGTGCTCGGAGAACTCCTTCTCGAACGCCGCAACCTCGGGGCCCTGGGCGAGCATGCCACTGCGCAGCACGCGGTCGACAGCCTCACGTTCTTCGGCACCAATGAGCGGCTTTGCCGGAGAGATGAACTCGTTCATGACTGGGGTGCCTCCATCAGGCGGTCGTTGGTTTCCACATACATCTCACCGGTCTGGGGGCACTTCCATGTGCCCTCGCCGGCGGACTCCAAGGGGACGCCCGCGCGGCCGACCCAGCGTATCCGCCGCGCGGGAACGCCCGCGACGAGGGCGAAGTCGGGCACATCCTTGATCACCACGGACCCAGCCGCCACCAGGGCCCACCGTCCGATCGTGACCGGGGCAACGCATACGGCCCGGGCACCGATCGAGGCGCCCTTGCGCACCGTGACGCCGACCGCCTCCCAGTCGTCGCCGCGCTTGAGCGTGCCGTCCGGGGCGATCGAGCGGGGGAAGTGGTCGTTGGTGAAGACGGCTGCGGGGCCGACGAATACGCCGTCCTCGAGCACCGCCGGCTCGTAGACCAGGGCGTAGTTCTGCAGCTTGCAGTTGTCGCCCATCCTCACGCCGGTCCCCACATAGGCGCCGCGGCCGATGATGCAGTTCTGGCCCAGAACCGCGCCCTCACGGACCTGCGCGAGATGCCACACAGAGGAGCCGTCACCGATGGTGGCCTCCGGGGAGACGTCCGCGGTGTCCTGAATCCGTATGGCCATCGTCACCTTCACTGTTCGCGCGCGGCGAGGCGCGGCTGGACCCGTCAGGGGTTGTCGCCGGAGGGCGCAGATCAACGATAGAGCGCCAGAGCGGTGGCGAGTTAACCGATCCCCCGCCACCTGTGAGGTATCCGGCCCGCGAAGTCGCAACATTGGTCGCCTGGACGGCCGCCAGG
>JAYSQH010000499.1:0-3691 GCA_043721655.1 Phycicoccus sp.
CTTGCGGACGCGCTCGTGAGCGCCTCAATTCAGATGTCACGGGGCGAGTACGAGAGCGGCGAGTCCGTGTCGGCACGAGAGCCGAAAAGCTAATGGTGAAGCCCGTTGTCCTCTGGTCGTGCCTGATTCCGGCGCCGCGTGAGGAACGCGATCTCGGCAGCGTTGCCCGCGAGTCTGATCGCGGCGTCGTAAGCGTCGCGGGATGCAGCGGCCCGACCCAGCCGACGCAAAAGGTGCGCTCGAGCGGCGTGGTAGGCGTGGTATCCCGAGAGCGCGGAGTCGAGGTCGTCGATGAGCGCGAGTCCCGCCTCTAGGCTGTCACGCTCGCCCACGGCGATCGCCCGGTTGAGCCGTACAATCGGTGACCCGTCGAGCCTGACGAGCTGGTCGTAGAGCGCGACCACCTGCGTCCAGTCCGTCGCGTCGCCATCGGTGTGCACAGCGTTGATCGCCGCGAGCAGCTGGTACCGGCCGGGCCCGACTCCGGAGGCCAATCGCTCGCGGACCAGCGCGTGGCCTTCGGATATCTGAGCCCCATCCCACAAGCCTCTGTCCTGCTCAACCAGCGGGACCAACTCCCCCGCCGATGAAACCCGGGCCGAGCGGCGCGCGTCGGTGAGCAGCAGCATCCCGAGCATCCCGGTCACCTCACCGTCGTCGGGCAGCAGGCCGTGCAGCAACCGCGTGAGCCGAATCGCCTCGCCGGTGAGCTCTTCGCGCACCGGTGCGGTGTCAGGGCCGGAGGCGAGATAGCCCTCGTTGAAGATCAGGAAGAGCACTGCGAGCACCCCCGACACTCGGCCGGGCAGATCCTCGGCCACCGGCACGCGGTACGGGATGCGGGCGGTGGCGATCTTCGCCTTGGCGCGAGTGATGCGGGCGCCCATCGTGGTGTCCTGCACCAGGAACGCGCGGGCGATCTCGGGCACGCTCAGTCCGCCGACCATCCGCAGCGTCAGTGCCACACGTGCCTCCATCGCGAGCGCCGGATGGCAGCAGATGAAGACCAGCCGCAGCCGGTCGTCGTCGATAACGCCGAGCGGCTCGGCCTCTGCGTCGAACACGAGGTGCGCCTCCCGGTGTCTCGCGTCGCGGCTACTCTCACGCCGGATCCGGTCAATCGCCTTGCGGCTCGCTGTCGTGGTGAGCCAGGCGCCGGGGTTGGGTGGGATTCCCTCCACCGGCCAGCGTTCGGCGGCGGTCGCGAACGCTTCCGCACTTGCGTCCTCGGCGGTGTCGAGATTGCCGAACCGCTTGGCGATCGTCGCCACGACCCGCGCCCACTCGTCTCGGTGGGCGCGGGTCAAGGCGTCCTGCGCGTCGATCAGGGTTCCGACAGGAGGGGCCGCACTTCGAGCCGACGGTTGCAGGCTTTCGAGCCTTCGCCCATCAGCTTGAGGGCGACGTCCAGGTCGGGCGCGTCGATGATCCAGAATCCGGCCGCCCACTCCTTGGCTTCGACGAACGGGCCGTCGGTGATGACCGGATCGTCGCCGCGCCCGTCGATCACGGTCGAGACCGTCGGGTCGGCGAGGCCGGCGGCGAACACCCAGTGGCCGCCGGCGACCAGCTTCTTGTTGAAGGCGTCGATCGCGACCGCCTCTTGGGCGGTTCCCGATTCGCTGCGGTAGTCGATGACGTTGACCAGGTACTGCATGGCTTGATCCTCTCTCAGGCGTAGTCGGGGCGCCCAGTGGGGCGGTAGGTGTGAGCGAGGACTCCGGTCGGGAATGCCCGCGTCTCGACTAGTTCGAGCCCGAAGTCCTTGCCCTGCTGCGGGAACAGCCGAAGGCCGTCGCCCACGATGACCGGGCACACGATGAGGTTGATCTCGTCGACGAGCTCGTTCTCGAGTAACCAGCGCGCCAGCACGCCGCTGCCGACTACCACCAGCTCGCCGCCCGGCTGCGCCTTCAGTTCCCTGATGCGCGCCGCGATATTCCCCGAGATCACCGTCGTGTTCTTCCACGCCGGGTCGGTCAGGGTGTTGGACACGACGTACTTCGGCCGAGGATTCATAGCGCCCGAAAAAGGGTTCGAGTCGTCGGCCTGAGCACCCCAATAGCGCGCGAACAGTCCGTACGTCTTGCGGCCGAGCAGGAACGCGTCCGCGCGCTGCCACGTTGAAGCGATATACGCGGACGACTCCTGATCCCCGGTCGGGATGGCCCAGCCGCCGCGCGCAAAACCGGGGTCGAGCTCGTCATTGTTGCCGCCGTTTGCCTGCATGACGCCGTCGACGCTGACCTGGATCGAGATCGTGAGATTCATGGTGTTGCTCCCTTGTTCCGAGTCACCTCTGGGGGCGGCTTCACTACTTCAACGAACACGATCGACCCAATTCGACAATTGTTCCTCAACACCGTCACATTGTTTACACCTGCAGCGTTAGCCAGGGGAGGCGAGAACCCCATGGAACGGATCAGCGTCGGAGGGGATTGGGGGACGACACCCGAGCTCTCTCTATGAGCAGGTCTCGCACGAGGATCAATTCCGGACACTCTTCAAACGCGAGAAACATCCCTGGCGTGAGCTGATTGACGAATCCCTGCCCTTCAGCAATGCTTAGGTATGTGCCTAAGTATTATGACGATCTCGACGACGTGCTTCGCGCTCTCGCGGATCCCACGCGACGGGCCGTCGTGGAGCGGTTGGCGAAGTCCCCAGCGGTGGTGTCCGAACTCGCGGCACCGTTCTCGATGGCGTTGCCGTCGCTCATGCAGCACCTGAGCATTCTTGAGAACGCGGGAGTGGTCACGTCGGAGAAGCACGGACGCGTCCGCACCGTGAGCCTGCGACCGGGCGCTCTCGACGTACTGCACTTGTGGCTGGGCGAGCAGCGAACCCCCGCAGAACACCAAGCCGACCGGCTTGGCATCCACCTAACCCTCACTACCGCAAAGGAAATCTGACATGACCCGCGTTCGCATGAACCTGTTCACCTCGCTCGACGGCTACATGCCGGCCGACCCGACAACCGAAAATCCGATGGGCGCCGACTGGGGACGCATCACGGCGGCACATGGTGCGACCCGCACGTTCCAGGAGCGCGTTTTAGGGGACACCAGCGGCAAAGGCACGACCGGTGTCGACGACCGATACACCGCTGCGTTCTTCGAGGGCGGCGGGGCCGAGATCATGGGAGCAGGGATGTTCGGGCTGCACGCCTTTCCCGACGATGTGGACTGGAAGGGTTGGTGGGGTGACAGCCCGTCGTTCGGCAGCCCGGTCTACGTCCTCTCCCACACTGCACCGCGTCCGTCGATCCCGATGGAGGGCGGAACGACCTTCCACTTCCGCAACGCAGCAATCGAGGACGTGCTCGCCGAGGCGGCAGACGCTGCGGGCGGCCTGGACGTGCGCGTCGGCGGTGGGTACAGCACCGCGCGCGACTTTCTGCGCGCCGGCCTGGTCGACGACTTGCACCTCATGGTCGCCCCGATCTTCGTTGGCCGGGGTAATCGACTGTGGGACGACCTGCGCGGCTTCGAGCTCACCCACAAGGTGACGACGGAAGTGGCCGAGAGTGGCGAGATCCACGTCACCCTGACCCGATAGGACGTATTCATGACGATCGAACGCCGCCTCGCACGCGCCGGGTTCACCCTCACCCGCGACTACCCCGCTCCTGTCGAGCGCGTCTGGGACGCGTTCGCTGAAGAGGACCAGAAGCTGGGCTGGTGGGGCGCCG
>JAYSQH010000500.1:0-1964 GCA_043721655.1 Phycicoccus sp.
AAGCTGCGACGCCTGCTGGTGCCACGAGACCCAGACGACGAACGCGACATCATCCTCGAGATCAAGGCGGGCGAGGGCGGAGAGGAGTCCGCGCTGTTCGCCGGCGACCTGCTCCGCATGTATCTGCGATACGCCGAGCGTCGCGGCTGGCGGACTGAGGTCCTTGACGCCACCGAGTCCGACCTCGGCGGCTACAAGGATGTGCAGGTATCGGTGAAAGCGCGCGGCGCCGCCGAGCCGGGCGATGCGCCGTGGGCGCGGCTGAAGTACGAAGGGGGCGTGCACCGCGTCCAGAGGGTGCCGGTGACCGAGTCCCAGGGCCGTATCCACACATCAGCCGCCGGCGTCTTGGTGATGCCCGAGGTCGACGACGTCGAGGTCACGATCGACGCAGGCGACCTCAAGATCGACGTCTACCGTTCGTCCGGGCCAGGCGGTCAGAGCGTCAACACCACCGACTCGGCGGTGCGGATCACCCACCTGCCCACCGGCACCGTGGTGTCCTGCCAGAACGAGAAGTCCCAGCTCCAGAACAAGGAGTCGGCCATGCGGGTGCTGCGGGCCCGCCTGCACCAGCTCGCCCAGGACGAGGCGGATGCTTTGGCGTCGGCCCAGCGCAAGTCCCAGATCCGCACGGTTGACCGTTCGGAGCGAATCCGGACCTACAACTACCCGGAGAACCGCATCGCCGACCACCGCACCGGCTACAAGGCGTACAACCTGGACATGGTTCTGGATGGCGACCTCGACCCGATCGTGCAGTCCGCCGTGGACACCGATGACGCCGCCCGGATGGCGGCCGTCGCGGACGGGTCCTCAGGTCTGTGATGTCGGGGTCAGGTCTGTTACTGCGTGAGGCTGTTCGCGACGCCGCCCGTGCTCTGGCCGACGCAGGCATCGACAGTGCCGAGTTCGACGCGGTGGCTCTGGCAGCGCATCTGTTGCGGACAAGCGCGGGCGAGGTGCGCAAGCTGATGGTCATGGGCGCTCCGGTCCCTGATGGTCTCGACGATCTGGTGTCCGAGCGCGCCCGTCGGGTGCCGTTGCAGCATCTGACCGGTAAGGCAGGGTTCCGCCGGCTCGAGCTCTCGGTCGGGCCGGGTGTCTTCATTCCCCGCTTCGAGACCGAGTTCGTGGCCGGCCTCGCCATCACCCATCTCCTGAGCCACTGCCTCGGTGGGGGCCGGGCGCTGGGTGTGCCGATGGTGGTGGACCTGTGCACCGGGTCGGGGGCCATCGCCCTGGCCATCAAGGACGAGGTCCCGGCCGCCGAGGTCCACGGAGTCGAGCTGTCCGACCTGGCGCATGCCTGGGCGATTCGAAACCGCGATGGCCTTGGCCTCGACGTGGACATCCGGCTCGGTGATGCAACGCTTGCTTTCCCCGATCTCGAGGGTGCCGTGGACGTGGTGGTGAGCAACCCGCCATACATCCCCGTGGGTGCGATCCCGAACGACCCGGAGGTGCGCGACCACGACCCCGCCGTCTCGCTTTATGGTGGCAGCTCGGACGGTCTCCGGATCCCGCTGGCGGTCGCGGCCCGCGCAGCCGTCCTGCTGCGACCTGAAGGCTTCTTCGTCATGGAACACGCAGACCTGCAAGGGGACTCACTGCCGAGGGCACTGGGGGCGACCGGCTCGTGGCATGACATCCAGGACCACGCAGACCTCAACGGGCGGCCGCGAGCCGTCACGGCTCTTCGCACGCCCTGAAGTGCCAGTCGTCACGACTCAGTCGGTCACTACGACGTTGGCCAGCTCGACCAGAATGCGCTCGGCCTGGGTGCGGCTGATGATGGCGCCGGAGAGTGCCCCCAGCCGGTCGAGGTCCACGGGTCCGAGGTCGGCCCCCCGCAGATCGGCGTTCTTGAGCTTGGCTGCGTAGAGATCAGCGTTGAGCAGGACCGAGCCGGTCAGGTCGCTGCCGCGAAGATCCGCCGCGCGCAGCGATGCCTCGGTCAGCCG
>JAYSQH010000501.1:0-1925 GCA_043721655.1 Phycicoccus sp.
CCACCCCGACGGAGAGCTTCGGCAGACGACGCTCCTCGTCGGCAGCCTGGGCGCGTGCTGTTGCGTCATCGTCACGGCCCTCTTCGTAGGCCGCGAGGAAACCTCGGAACGTGATGACCGTTCCGCTGGCACTGAACTCGACAACCCGGGGCCCATCTGGCATGGCCAGCGTGGCGCCGAGCTTGACCGTGGCGGTGGAGCCGCGGGCGTCAGCCATCTGCGAGGCGACGGTGCGCTTCCAGATCAGCTCGTACAGCGCGAACTCCTCGCCGCGCAGCTGACCGGCCACCTGCGCCGGGGTGCGGAACCGGTCGCCGGCCGGGCGGATCGCCTCGTGCGCCTCCTGCGCGTTCTTGACCTTCTTCTCGTAACGGCGGGGGGAGTCGGGGACGTACTCGGCGCCATACATGTCTCGGGCCTGGCTGCGGGCTGCGCTCAGTGCAGCCTCCGACAACGTGGTCGAGTCGGTTCGCATGTAGGTGATGTAGCCGTTCTCGTACAGGCGTTGGGCGACGCGCATGGCGTTCTTGCTCGAGAGGCGTAGTTTGCGGCTGGCCTCCTGCTGCAGCGTCGAAGTCGTGAACGGAGCGTAGGGACGACGGGTGTAGGGCTTCTCGGCGACGTCCGTGACGGTGAACTCGCTGCTGTCCATCACGGCGTTGGCGATGAGATTCGCAGCGGTCTCGTCGAGCTGGACCACATTGGCACCCTTGAGCGTCCCGTCGTCGCCGAAGTCCCGACCGGTGGCCACGCGCTTGCCGTCGACCAGGCTGAGGCGGGCCGAGAAAGCTTGTGCAGCAGCGGGATCTGGCGCGAAGTCACCCTCGACGTCCCAGTAGGACGCACGACAGAAAGCCATCCGCTCACGTTCACGCTGCACCACGATGCGGGTCGCGACGGACTGCACGCGTCCAGCTGAAAGTCCCTGCCGCACCTTGCGCCAGAGCACCGGTGAGACCTCGTATCCATAGAGCCGGTCGAGGATGCGACGCGTCTCCTGAGCGTCCACCAATCGGGTGTCGAGCTCACGAGTTTCGTTGACAGCGCGGACGATTGCCTCTTTGGTGATCTCGTGGAACACCATGCGACGAACCGGCACCGTGGGCTTGAGGACCTCGAGAAGGTGCCACGCGATGGCCTCGCCCTCGCGGTCCTCATCGGTGGCCAGTAAGAGCTCGTCGGCGTTCTTGAGCAGGCGCTTGAGCTCGGCCACCTTCTTGCGCTTGCCCGAGTCGACGACGTAGTAGGCGTCGAACCCGTTGTCCACGTCGACGGCAAACCGGCCGTAGGGACCCTTCTTCATGTCCGCGGGCAGCTCGCTGGGGTTGGGCAGATCCCGGATATGTCCCACGCTGGCGTCGACGTCGTAACCCGCGCCGAGGAACTCAGCGATCTTCTTGGCCTTGGCGGGTGACTCGACGATGACGAGCTTGCGTCCGGAGTGTGGTGCCACGTTTCATCCTCAGCTTCCGATCACCACGTGCAGCGGATTCGTCGCTGCTCCGACATGGCAATGCGCATAGACGGTAACGCCTCCTGTCCAGTTCACCCGAACCTGCCACGGCTGATGCGAGGTGAATCACCTCGGACGGGATGTAGTTGAATGTTTAACTTGTTTGTCCTACAGTCGACTCATGACCACCGGAACCGACTCTCAGGCCGCCGCCGGCCGAATGCCCGTCCTGTACCTCAGCCACGGCGCTCCCCCGCTCGCGGACGACCCTACCTGGACCCGTGAGCTCGCCTCCTGGTCGACCGATCTACCTAGGCCGACGAGCATCTTGATGATCTCCGCCCACTGGGAGGAAGCGCCGCTCGCCCTGTCGGCAACGACCGCAGTGCCGCTGATCTACGACTTCTGGGGCTTCCCGCAGCGCTACTACGAGGTGACGTATGACGCGCCGGCCGCCCCTGCGCTCGCTGCC
>JAYSQH010000502.1:0-4878 GCA_043721655.1 Phycicoccus sp.
TTCAACGCCGGGGCTGAGACCTTCCGTCGCGAGAGCGAACGGCACGAGAGCGAGCGCCATGGAACTGAACAGCGTCAGGAGGTGACGTCATGACACACAAGCTCACCCAGGGCGACCAGATCCTGCACGTGGACACGCTGGCCCGGGTCGAGGGCGAAGGCGGCATGCACGTCGTCGTCAAGGACGGCCTCGTCGCAGACGTCGAGCTCCAGATCTTCGAGCCACCGCGGTTCTTCGAGGCGTTCCTGCGTGGCCGGGCCTGGACCGAACCGCCGGACATCACCGCCCGCATCTGCGGGATCTGCCCGGTCGCCTACCAGATGAGCTCGTGTCTGGCGATCGAAGACGCCTGCGGCGTCACGGTTCCCGAGGAAATCCGGCTGCTGCGCCGGTTGCTGTACTGCGGGGAGTGGATCGAGAGTCACGCGTTGCACATCCACCTGCTGCATGCGCCGGACTTCCTGGGCTACGCCGGGGCGATCGAGATGGCCGCCGACCACGGCGCCATCGTCGAACGTGGCCTACGGCTGAAGAAGACTGGCAACGCACTGATGACCGTGGTCGGGGGGCGTGCCATCCACCCCGTCAACGTCCGCGTCGGTGGCTTCTACCGTCTGCCGACCCGCGAAGAGCTCGGCAGCATCCGCCCCATGTTGGAGCAGGCCCGCGCCGACGCCATCGATACCGTCGCCCTGGTCGGTGGCCTCGAGTTCCCCGACATGCTGCAACCACAGGAGTACGTCGCGCTGCGCTCGCCGCATGGCTACCCGCTGGAGGGCGGCTCGATAGTGACGAGCACCGGCCGCGCCTTCGAGGTCGCCGAGTTCGGCAACAACATCATGGAGTCGCACGTCGCCCACTCGAACGCCCTGCACGCACACCTTGACGGCGAGACGCCCTATGTCGTGGGGCCGCTGGCGCGCTATGCGCTCAACCACGACCAGCTGGGCCCGATCGCCAGGGAGGCTGCGCACAACGCCGGGCTCGGAGACGAGTGCCGCAACCCGTTCCAGTCGATCGTCGTCCGGGCCGTCGAGCTCGTTCACGCGACCGACGAGGCCCTGTCGATCATCGACAGCTGGGATGGCGCCTCGGCAGCCTCGGTCGACGTCCCGCCACGCGCCGGTGTCGGGCACGGCGCCACGGAGGCACCACGCGGACTGCTCTACCACCGCTACGAGCTCGCCGAGGACGGCACGATCCTTGACGCGACCATCATCCCGCCGACCTCGCAGAACCAGCCGAGCATCGAAGCGGATCTGAGGGCGTTCGTGCAGGACCGCCTCGACCTGCCCCACGACGAGCTGGTCCGCCAGTGCGAGCAGGCGATTCGCAACTACGACCCCTGCATCTCCTGCGCGACGCACTTCCTCGACCTCACGATTGAGGAGCAATAACGTTGCAGACACTCGTTATCGGTGTTGGTAACCCCGACCGCGGCGACGATGCCGTGGGCATTGAGGTTGCCCGTCAGGTGGCGGTCGAGCGCCTTGACGTGACCCTGCTCGAGTTTGACGACCCCAGCGAGGCGATCGACGCCTGGGAGCCCGACGACACCGTTGTCCTCACGGATGCGGTCAGCTCCGGGGGTCGCCCGGGTGACATCCACGTTATCGACGCCGTCACGAAGAAGCTCCCGACCGGACGGTGGTCCGCCGGCGGCACCCATGCACTCGGACTCGCCGCCGTCGTCGAGATCGCCCGCGCGCTCGGCCGGCTGCCCCGAAGGCTCGTGGTGGTCGGCGTGGAAGCCAAGCACTTCGGCCACGGCGTCCCTATGTGCGGCGCCGTGGCGGATGCCGTACCCGCCGCCGTCGAAGCCGTGTTCGCCGCGATCGACGATCCTGGCGGTGAGTTCTGATGTGTCTCGGCATGGTGGGGCAGGTCCTTGCGGTGGGGGCTCCCGGATGCGTCGAGGTCGACGCCGGCGACCGGATCATCACCGCCTCACTGCTCGCGATGACCGATGCCGTCGGACCCGGCGACTGGGTGCTCATGCACTCCGGCCTGGTGCTCGGCCGACTGACCGAGGAAGAAGCCAAAGACGCACTCGCACTGCGCAATCCGACCAAACTGCTCAACCCGACCAATGAGGGAGCTCCATGAACACGACACGACGAACCGGCCTGCTGCTGGCATTCGGAACCGCCTGCATCAGCGGGGTGGCCGTCTTCTTGAACTCCTACGGGGTCAAGGCTTTCGGTAACGCCTCGACATACACGACCGCCAAGAACGTGGTCGCGGCGCTGGTGCTGATCCTGCTCGTCGGCGCCATGGCCGCCCGCCGGCCCGGAACCGTCCTGACCCGCCCGTCGCGGCCGAGTCAGTGGGCGGGCCTCGGGGTCGTCGGCGTGTTCGGCGGTGCGGTCGCCTTCCTGCTGTTCTTCGAGGGACTGGCCCGGGCGTCGTCGACCGATGCCGCCTTCCTGCACAAGACCCTGCTCGTCTGGGTGGCCCTTCTCGCGCTGCCCCTGTTGGGCGAGCGGCTCGGAGCCATGCACGTTGCTGCCATCGCGCTCCTCGTGGTCGGGCAGGTCGGACTGGCCGGAGGCGTAACGACGTTGTTCGGCCAAGGCCAGCTCATGGTGCTCGGCGCAACCCTGGTGTGGGCCGGCGAAGTGGTGGTAGCCAAGAAACTGCTCGCCGATCTTTCGTCGTGGACCGTCGGGCTGACCCGTATGGGCGTGGGATCCGTTGTCCTGGTTGCGTGGACGCTCTTGCGCGGTCAGGGTTCAGCGCTCACCGCGCTGACGGGCACGCAGTGGATGTGGGTGCTGCTGACCGGCGTGATCCTGGCCGGGTACGTCTCGACGTGGTTCGCGGCGCTGCAGCGAGCGCCTGCGGTCGACGTCACCGCGGTCCTGGTCGTCGGAGCGGTGATCACCGCCCTGCTCGCTGCCGTCGTCAAGGGAGCGCCACTCGGCCCGAAGCTCGGCTGGGTGACCCTCGTACTTGCGGGCGCGGCGCTGGTGGCGCTGCCAGTAAGTCGCAGACGCGACACGCTCGCACGTATGACGTGAGCAGACCCGGGTTGACGGCCAACGGACCCCTTCTCTTCGCCCGATACGCGTACCCGCCGAACGAGCTGGGGTACTGCGGCGGTGACGACCACAGGGCGCTGCTCGAGCAGACCTCGGCGGCTGTTGCCGACGGCGGTCTGCGTCAGGCATTGAGGGCGTTCGAGGGTGCCTGGCCCTACCTGGAGCTCATCGCCGCGGCGAACGGCCTTGACGACCCGCTGGACGCCCGGGTGGTCGAGGCCTACTGGCTGGGCAGCCGGCTGCTCGAGCGGGTCGGACCAGCAATGCTGGGCGGCTCGCTGGACGAGCGCTTCCGTGGTCGGGCCGGCCGGTCCTGGCCCCGGCTTGCCGAGGCCGTTCCGCGCGGTGCGCTCCCCCACCACAGCTTCCACGTGCTCGGCGTCTACCCGTTCATCGGGCTGCTGCGAAACGGCGTGGTCACGGAGCCGCTGCACGTGCTCGACCGCTGCCGGATCCGCTGGGGCAAGGTCGTCGCGGTCGCCGGCGACCATGCCGTCATACGGTCCCAGCCGTTGGAGTGGGACGGCCACCGCCTTGTTCTCGGCGCGGTCCGCGAGGAGGTGGCGGTCACCGGCGAGGGGGCCCTGCACCTGACCAGGGCGCTTGCACCGGGCGACTGGTGCTCGCTGCACTGGGACTGGGTCTGCGACCGGCTGGAGCCTGCCCAGGTGCGCGCGCTCCGCCACTACACGCGCACACAGCTGGCCGCCGTCAACAATGCCCCGGCAACGGTGCTGGCCTGACAGAGAGTCGCAAAGATCCTGCCCCGAGGTAGCGCCGAAGCCACGAAAGGTATCCTGCAGACATGATTCTCTGTGCGCCTGTGACGACTGAAGGCCTGATCGACCCTCGCTGGGGCCGCGCCGACTGGGTCGCTCTGGCCGACGTGGTCGACGGCGAGATCATCGGCTGGCAGGAGGTCGAGGTCTCGTGGAGCCGGCTGCACGACGAGGGCGCGCCGGGCGCGCATCACGCACGCGTTGTCACGTTCCTGAGAGAGCATGACGTCGAGGCGGTCGTCGTCGACCACATGGGCGATGGCATGGTGCGCATGCTGGACACCATGGGTCTGCCGGTGCACTCCGGCGCAGCTGGTAATGCCCGCGAGGCAGTGAAGGCCGCCAGCCTCAAGCCCTGAGGGACTCGGCTCATTCGTCGTGGGGTCGAACCCACGATGTTCGAGGCCTGGCAACGCGTGTAGCGCTTCGTCCGCGCCCGATCACCTGCGCAGTGAGCGCAACTCGTCAACGAACAATGCTGGGGTCGCGCACCGTGCTGTGACTGGAGTTGGCGTAGCTCCACAGGATGACGTCAAGACCGCGTAGCACCGAGACGTAGCCGGTATCCGCGTCGCGCATCGCCATGCAGACCCGGTAGCGGACTTCGTTGTCTTCCCCGTCGACCTGCATGGCGTGCCGTAGCGAGTGCCACCAGCTGGCGCCGTCGGCAAGGTCCGCCACGCGCCGAACCTTCGCGTCATACAACGGGATCAGGCGTGGTCGTTTGCGCGCCAGCAGCTTGTTCGCCGCAGCCCATCCGCCGCCGTAGCCGGAAACGACCGGCTGGATGCTCCGGATCTGCTCAAAGGCCTCGGCTGCCACCGCGAGCACCCCGTCCTCGGCGTCCCACAGGTCGATGTCGGTGGCGAGCTGCCGCAGGTGGGCCGTGAGCCGGCCGGACAGCGGCTCGCTCAGCAGCTGGTTCGTGACGACCGCGGGCATGGCGGCGTTGACTGCAGCCACGGCGAGCACGTCCTCGCTGGTGATCCGGTCCTCGACCTCCGGGCGGTCCCCACCGCCGCCGATAGAGTCGAACAGCGATCCGGAGAACTGTCGCG
>JAYSQH010000503.1:0-2078 GCA_043721655.1 Phycicoccus sp.
CGCCGCGTCCTGGACGGGCTCGTCGGCCACCAGATCGCCACCGAGTGGGCGGACGAACGCTATGCGCGAGTAGCCACGGGTCGTGGGCGCCTCACCGCCGAGGAAGCCAGCGAGCTGGGGCCGCTGGCTCTGAGATTCCCGCTCTTCTCCTGATCAGGACCGCGTGGCCGACCACGTCTCAGAGGTCGGCGAGGTCGACGATGACAGGTGCGTGGTCGCTGGCGCCCTTGCCCTTGCGCTCCTCGCGGTCGATCGCCGCACCTTCCACCCGGGAGTTCAGCGCGGGGGAGCCCAGGGCGAA
This sequence comes from Phycicoccus sp., assembly GCA_043721655.1. Lineage (GTDB taxonomy): Bacteria > Actinomycetota > Actinomycetes > Actinomycetales > Dermatophilaceae > UBA4719. The sequence goes on from JAYSQH010000503.1 coordinate 302, forward strand.
GTCGATCCGCATTCCGTGGCGCTTGGGGAAGCTGAGCTGCGTGTAGTCCCAGTAGGTGTAGACGCCGGGGCCGGGGGTGTGGGGACGTGCGACGTCGGTGTAACCGGCATCGATGATCGCCTGGAACGCGGCGCGCTCCGGTGGTGAGACGTGGGTGCTTTCGGCGAATACCGCCATGTCCCAGACGTCTTCGTCGAGCGGCGCGATGTTCCAGTCGCCCATCAGGGCGATCTGGGCCGACGGATCCGCCGACAGCCAGCCGCCGGCGGCAAGGCCCAGTCGCTCGAGCCAGTCCAGCTTGTAGGCGAGGTGCGGGTCGCCCAGCGCGCGTCCGTTGGGGACATAGAGCGACCACACCCGGACTCCGCCGCAGGTCGCGCTGATGGCGCGCGCTTCGGGAGCCAGCGGGTCGCCATACGAGGGCATGCCCGGGAATCCGACCTCGACGTCGACCATGCCGACCCTCGAGAGGATCGCGACACCGTTCCACTGGCTCAGTCCGTGGTGGGCAACTTCGTAGCCCAGGGCGGTCAGGCCGTCCATCGGGAACTGCTCATCCTTGGCCTTGGTCTCCTGGATGGCGAGCACGTCGCAGTCGCTGCGTTCGAGCCACGCCTCGACACGGTCGACCCGTGAGCGGATGGAGTTGACGTTCCAGGTTGCAATGCGCACGAAGGCAACCTTAGGAGGGCGGCATAGGGTTTCGCTCATGAGCACTGCACTGGTCACCGGGGCAACATCCGGAATCGGACTCGCCTTCTGTCGCGAGCTAGCCGAGCGGGGCCATGATCTGGTCATCGTGGCGCGGCGTCGCGCCAAGCTGGAGAACGTCTCGGACGAGCTACGTGCCCGGCACTCGATCAACGTCGAGATTCTGGCCGCGGACCTGTCCAAGCGGGCTCAGCTGCGTCGCGTCGCCGACCGTCTCGCTGACCGCGAGCGCCCGATCGACCTGCTGGTCAACAACGCCGGCTTCGGTACCAGCACGAGTTTCCTCAAGGGTGAGCTGGCCCATGAAGAGGCCATGTTCGATGTTCTCTGCCGTTCGGTTCTGGTGCTCTCGCACGCGGGCGCACTGTCGATGAAGGACCGCGGACGTGGCGCCATCATCAACGTGTCGTCGGTGGCCAGCTTCGTCCCGATGGGCACGTATGGCGCTGCCAAGGGCTGGGTCACGGCCTTCACCGAGACCCTGGCCCACGAGCTGTCCGGGTCTGGTGTCTCGGCGACGGCGCTCTGCCCCGGCTTCACCATCACCGAGATGCACGAGCGCGCCAGCGTCGACATGTCCAAGCTGCCCAAGGCCATGTGGCTCGAGGCCGACCGGCTGGTCCGCGACTGTCTGGACGACGTCAGGGCCGGCAAGGTCCTGTCCGTGCCCGGAGCGCCGTACAAGCTCATCGTCGGTGTCACGCAGCTGGCCCCCCGCGCGTTGGTGCGGGCCATTTCTGCTCGTGCCACATCGATCCGCCGCCCCAAGAGATAGAGACCTCATGACCGACACAGAGAACGGCACCGGCGGCTCTTCGGCGCGTGACCGTCTGCTCGAGCTGATCAAGGCCAAGGCCATCGTGCGCGGCAAGGTCACCCTGTCCTCAGGGCGCGAGGCCGACTACTACGTCGACCTGCGACGGATCACCCTGGATGGCGAGGCCGCGCCGCTGGTGGGCCGGGTCATGAACGCGCTGACCGCTGGGCTCGACTTCGAAGCCGTCGGCGGGCTCACCCTTGGCGCCGACCCCGTGGCCACGGCGATGTTGCACGCCGCTGCAGCGGC
>JAYSQH010000504.1:0-6126 GCA_043721655.1 Phycicoccus sp.
CGTTCAGCGCGAGCACCACGGCATGGTCAGCAGCCTTGGCCGCCATCTCGAGGTGGATCTTGTCCTCCTGCGCTGACAGCTTGGTCAGCAGCCGCTCGATCCGGTTCAGATCCTTCTTGGCTTCCCGCAGCTCGGCAGCCGACGGCGGGGAACCTGCTGACGAAGCCGACGCGACCGAGCCGCGAGGACCCCCTGCGCTACCTGAAGGTGCGGCTGCCGCCGCCGTGCGTGCGGCGTGGCGAAGGTCGAGATACTGCTCGACGCCGCCCGGCAGGTCCCGGATCCCTCCGTCGCCCAGCATCGCGACCTGCCGGTCACACATCCGCTCGAGCAGGTAGCGGTCGTGGGAGACGACCAGCAGGGTCCCGGCCCAGCCGTCGAGCACGTCCTCCATCGAGGTCAGCGTCTCGATGTCGAGGTCGTTGGTCGGTTCGTCCAGGATCAGCACGTTGGGCTCGGCCATCAGCAAGCGCAGGAACTGCAACCGCCGGCGCTCACCGCCCGACAGGTCCGAGACGCGGGTCTGCTGACGGCCGCCGCTGAACCCCAGCCTCTTGGCCAGCTGGCTGGCGCTCACGTCCTTGTCCCCGAGCCGGGTGAACTGCTTGACGTCCTCGATGGCCTCGATGACCCTCCAGTCGTCGAACGTGTCGAGTTCTCGGACCTCCTGGGTGAGGTAGGCCATCGACACCGTCTTGCCGACCTTGCGCTTGCCGGCCGACAGCGGGAGGTCACCGAAGATGGCCCGCATCAGGGTGGACTTGCCGGAGCCGTTGACACCCACGATGCCGATCCGGTCGCCGGGCGCGAGTCGCCACGTCACGCGGTCGAGCAGGCGCCGCCCGCCGAAGGTCACGCTGGCATCGATGAGGTCGACGACGTCCTTGCCCAGCCGGGTCGTCGCGAAGCGCACCAGCGACACCTCGTCGCGGGCCGCCGGCTCGTCCGCAATCAGCTCGTTGGCGGCATCGATGCGGAACTTCGGCTTGGTCGAGCGGGCCGGCGGCCCCCTGCGCAGCCAGGCCAGCTCCTTGCGCAACAGGTTGCTTCGGCGTTCCTCCGTGACGGTCGCCACCCGGTCACGCTCGGCCTTCGCGAGCACGTATGCCGCGTAGCCGCCGTCGTAGAAGTTCACCTGTCCGTCGACGACCTCCCACGTCGTGGTGGCCACTTCGTCGAGGAACCAGCGGTCGTGGGTCACCGCGACCACGGCAGTGCCGGGACGGGTACGCCGGGTGGCCAGGTGGTCGGCCAGCCACGCCACCCCTTCGACGTCGAGATGGTTGGTCGGCTCATCCAGGAGCAGCAGGTCGGGGTCCGCTACCAGGAGTGAGGCGAGTGCCAGCCGGCGACGCTCGCCACCGGAAAGGGGACCCACAATCGCCCCGAGGCCGCCGACATCTGGGGCGTCGATGCCGCCCAGCAGTCCCTCGAGGATGTCGCGGATGCGTGGGTCACCGGCCCATACGTGCTCGGGCAGGTCACCCAGCACCGCCGTGCGGACCGTGGCCTCTGGATCGAGCGTGTCGACCTGGGTGAGCATCGCGATGGTCAACGACCCGAGCTTGGTGATCCGTCCCTCGTCCACCGTCTGGAGCCCGGCAAGGACGCGCAGCAGAGTGGACTTGCCGTCACCGTTGCGACCGACGACGCCGATGCGGGTGCCACTGGTGACACCCAGGGACACGCCATCGAGGATGCGGGTCGTGCCGAGGGCCAGCGAGGCGCGTTCGACCGAGACGAGATTGGCCAACGTGTTCAGCTGCTCCTGAGTCCGGCGGGCCCGGTGAGGACATGAGCACCCGCGACAGGTCCGACGGCCCGTTTGACGCCCGATGCCACTCCGGAAGCGGTCAGGGCCACCGCCAGGTCCAGGGCGTGCTCGGTGTCGGACACCAGGAAGGCGACAGTCGGCCCTGATCCGGACACGACGCCGCCCAGGGCGCCATTGTCCATCCCAGTCCGCAGCACCTCCTCGAGCCCGGGCTGCAACGAGAGAGCGGCCGGCTGGAGATCGTTGCTCAACGCACGTCCCAGGGCTGCGGCATCGCCGGAGCGCAGCGCGGTCATCATCGCCGCAGACGGCAACGGCTCGCGAACCCGTTGGTCGGCTCGCAGCCGGTCGCACTCGGCATAGACAGCGGGGGTCGAGAGCCCAACCTCGCCAAGGGCGAACACCCAGTGGTAGCTGCCTCGTCCCAGCACCGGCGCCAACCGGTCTCCGCGACCTGAGCCCATCGCCGTACCGCCTGCGAGGGCGAACGGAACGTCACTGCCGAGCTCGGCGCCCAGCTCCTCCAGCTCTGTCTTGGATGACCCCAGACCCCACAGGGCGTCGCAGGCCACGAGCGCCCCTGCCGCGTCGGCCGACCCGCCCGCCATACCCCCCGCGACCGGGATGTTCTTGTCGATGGTGATGTGGACGGGTATGTCGATATCGGACTCGCGGGCCAGCAGTCGCGCCGCCCGGATGGCCAGGTTGGTGCCGTCCGTCGGGACCTGGTCGGCGTAGGGGCCGGTGACGGTGACGCCCCAGTCGTCATCCGCCTCGATGCTGACGTCGTCATAGAGACCGACCGCCTGGAACACCGTTGCCAGGTAATGGAACCCGTCGGAACGCAGCGGACCGACCATCAGCTCGAGGTTGACCTTGGCCGGCACCCGGGCCGTGACGCAGAGGGCCGACCGGGCCGCCGAGCTCATCGGCTCACCATGGCCGAGCGAGCCGCCGCGATCGCAGCGAAGGCGTGGATGTCGAGCTGCTCGCCGCGCGTCCGGGGGTCGACGCCGGCAGCTAGCAGGGCGCTCTCGGCATTGGCCGCCGAACCTGCCCACCCTGCCAGAGCTGCGCGCAGGGTCTTGCGCCGTTGGGCGAATGCCGCGTCGATGCAGGCGAACACCTCTGGGCGTGACGCCGGGGTCTGCGGTGGCTCGCGCCGGTTGAGTGCGACCAGACCCGAGTCCACGTTGGGCGCCGGCCAGAAGACCTTGCGGCTCACCGTCCCGGCCAGCCGCGCCTCGCCATACCAGGCGGCCTTGAGGCTGGGGATCCCGTAGGTCTTGTTGCCCGGGGGGGCCACGAGGCGCTCGGCCACCTCGAGCTGCACCATCACCAGGACCCGCCGCAACGTGGGGAAGGCCTCGAGGAAGCTCAGCACGACGGGGACGGAGATGTTGTATGGCAGGTTCGCAACCAGCGCGGTGGGCTGCGGGTCGGGAAGGGTGCGCATCGTCATGGCGTCCGCGGCGACGACATCCAGACGGTCGCTGTATGCCGGCGCGAGAGCGGCCACGGTGTCCGGCAACGCTGCCGCGAGACTGGTGTCGATCTCGACCGCTACGACCCTGGCGACCATGGGCAGCAGCGCGAGGGTGAGCGAGCCCAGGCCCGGGCCGATCTCGACCACCACGTCGTCAGGGCTCAGCTCGGCCAGGCGCACGATCCGGCGCACGGTATTGCCGTCGATCACGAAGTTCTGGCCCCAGCTCTTGGTCGGGCGCACGCCCAGACGACCCGCCATCTCTCGGATCTGGCCGGCCCCGAGCAGCCCAGCTGGGGCGTCCTCACTCATGTCTGCAGCCTAGGGGGAGACCAGTTCCTCTCACGAACCACCGGTGTTCGGTCGAGCAGGGGTTCGGCTGTAAGGATCGGTCAGGCGGCCGAGGCACAGCCCCACGGAGCCAGGCCGCGGCTGGCATAGACCGTGTTGGCCACGGCGATCTGCTCCAGACGGGTGGCCAGGTCGGCGCGCGAGGCGTACTGTCCGCCGCCGTTGGCCAACCAGGTGCCGCTGTCGAACTGCAGGCCGCCGTAGTAGCCGTTGCCGGTGTTGGTCGACCAGTTGCCGCCGGACTCACACTGGGCAATCCGGTCCCACATCGCGGAGTTGGGCGCGGTGCCGGTCCCGGCCGGCCGGGCCTTGGTGCCGACCGCAAGGATGCGCATCACCGGGGCGACGGTGACATGGGAGCTGGTGACCTTTCGGCTGTCGAGGGTGCCGTTGAGCATGGTCGCGAGGTACGTCACGAACTTGGCGCCGGGCACGCCGGCCTTCAGCGTTTTCGAGTCACCGGTGTACATGGTGGCGTCGTTCTGGCGCTGGGTCCCGAAGTCGACGACCTCTGTGGCGTTGACCGTCTTCTGGGTGATCCGGCCGACGGAGATCTTGAGGCCGCTCGTGATGACCGCAGCCGTCAGGGCCGGAGTGACCCGGTCCCTGGCACCCACGGTCACCTTGAGCTCGACGAGCACGTCGGCGACGGTGGCGCCTGTGCTCTTCGCGCTGATCGTCCTGCCGTCGACTGCGACCGTGACGTCTTTGGGGGTCGTGACCGACATGACCAGCCCGGTGCGGCCCAGAGGCTGCGAACGCGAGACGGAGAGCTTGGCGGAGTCGGCCCGGATACCGAGCTCGGACAGGGCGCCGGCGACAGAGGTCGAGGTCGTCCAGTACTTCTTGGTCTGTCCGTCGACGCTGACCGTCAGGAGACGGCCGAAGCGTACGACGACCTTCTGGCCATCGCTCACTGGTGTGGACAGAGGAGGCGCGATGACGTCGTGGGGGCCGACCGAGATGTCCTGGTTGGCCAGCACATCGCTGACGTTGTTGCTACCAAAGAGGTGGACTGTGGACGTCTTGCCGTCAACGGACAGGTTCACCGCCTTGTCGAGATAAGCGAAGCCGGCGGTGCCTAAGGCAGCGACGGCGACAAGGGACACGACAACGGCGGTTTGGGTGACACGCCGAACAGGAAGAAAACGCACAGTGCTCCAGAGCTAGCTCGATCCGGGCATCGTGCGACGGAGGGCCACGCACACATAGAAAAGGGGTGCTCGACTGAGGTCGCGCATCCCTAGGTGCGTGCCGTCCGCGGACTCATCGACCCCGGCCAACAGTCATCCACCATGACCGACACACCGCCCAAAGGTCAAATTTCGGTAACGACCAGCTCTCGAAAGAGTAAATTCCAACGGGTTCCAGCGGCGTCATCCGGCCCCACCGCCGGGCGTCTACCAGGAGCCGTAGACCCGCTCCGAGTTGGCCGCCAGCGCGGTACACAAGGTCGGCACGTCCACGTTCAGAACGTCTGCCATCGCCCTCACCGTCAACGGCACGAGGTATGGCGCGTTGGTCGCCCCGCGATGCGGCGCCGGGGTGAGGAACGGCGCATCGGTCTCGACGAGCAGGTTGTCCATCGGGGTGATCGAGAGCGCATTGCGCAGGTCCCTGGCGTTCTTGAACGTGACGGTCCCCGAGAAGGACAGGAGGTAGCCCAGCTCGACGCACTGGCGCGCCATGGTGATATCACCGGAGAAGCAGTGCAGGACGGTCTTCGCTGGCGGCCCCTCCTCGGCCAGGATGCGTAGGACGTCCTCGTGGGCGTCGCGATCGTGGACCTGGAGCACTTTGCCCGTTCGCTTGGCCAGGTCGATGTGCCATCGGAACGAGTCCTGCTGTGCCGCAACGCCTTCGGGGCCGGTGCGGAAGTAGTCCAACCCCGTCTCACCGATGACCCGGACCCTGGGGTGGGCGGCCAGCACCTCGAGCTCGGCCTTGGCCGACTCGAGCTCGCCGATACCGTGAAGCCTGGGCGCCTCGTTCGGGTGGAGGGCTACGCCACCCAGCAGCGCGGCATACCGGTCGATGACCTCGATGGTGAACCGCGCGCTCGGGAGGTCACAGCCGATCTGGATCATGCGGGGCACGCCGACAGCCGACGCGTCGTCGATGACCGACTGGATGTCAGGAAGGTCGAGGTCGTCACGCGAGATGTCGAGATGGGTGTGGTTGTCGACCACCGGGATCGGCAGGGCGTCCGGGGCTGGCGGCCGGCCAGAATGCCCAGACCCGCTCACGCCGAGTCGTCGCGATCGTCGTCCGGCCTGAGCCGCGCGAGCTCGTCATCGACCACCGACGGGTCGAGCTTGGTGAAGATCGGAGACGGCTTCGGGATCGAGGTGCCCACCGGGATCGGCCGTGACTCCCACCGCGGTGTCGCCGTGTAGTCACCGGTGATGATCGGGTATCCCTGGCCACCGTCCAGGTCGTCGACCTCTTCCACGCGAGGCATCGGGGCGATCTCGCCCTGGCCGCCCATCGCCGCATGAACCTGGTTGCAGCTGTG
>JAYSQH010000505.1:0-1893 GCA_043721655.1 Phycicoccus sp.
GTGATGCTGCAACCGGCCCAGTACGCTCCCGCACTGTCCATGGTCGCCGACGGTGTCGGGGTGCTCCAACCCACCGTCGACGCAGCCAAGCTCGTGTCGGTCATGCAGGTGGCCGCTCCCCGTGCTGAGCACGCCCCGGTCGATGCGACCGTGCGCTTGGTCGCAGGTTCGCCGCAGGTTGTGCCGGCAGTGGTCGGTACAAAGTTCGACGTATCGCGCGCTCCGGCCGTGTTCCTCACCGCGCTGACGTCGGCGACGCGCACCGCCTCGATCACGATGGTCCCGACCCAGCCCAAGGTGACCACCGCGACGGCGCAGGGTTGGGCAGTCAAGGAGAAGGTCTCGACCTTCACTACGCGCTTCCCGTTCAATCCGCCCCGCACCAACAACATCAAGATTGCGATCGGGGCCTTGAACGGCACGATTGTGCGGCCTGGTGCCCTGTTCAGCCTCAACGCAATCCTGGGGGAGCGGACCCCGGCCAAGGGCTACCGACAGGCCCCGGTCATCTATGCCGGTCGTCTGGAGAGGGACTATGGAGGTGGTGTCTCGCAGGTCTCGACGACGACCTTCAACGCGGCCTTCTTCTCCGGGGTCAGGATCGAGGAGCACACCCCGCACTCGTTCTACATCGCCCGTTACCCCGAGGGTCGTGAGGCCACCTTGTCCTGGCCAGACGTCGACCAGAAGTGGACCAACGACACAGGATTCGGGATCCTCATCGATGCGCAGGTGAAGGGCAACGACATCACCGTGGCCTTCTTCGGCACGAAGACGTGGGACATCGAGGCAGTCAAGGGACCCAGGCACAATGTGGTGCAGCCCAAGAACATCGTTGACGCTGGCCCGGGCTGCGTGCCGCAGGCGCCGAATGCAGGCTTCGACGTAACGGTGACCCGGATCTTCAAGAGGAACGGCGTCCAGGTCAAGACCTCGACGTTCAGCACCCGCTACATCCCCGAAGACGGCGTGACGTGTACCAACCCCTCTGTGGGCTAGCCGGTGAGCCCACCGAGATAGAGGTACTCATGGTGGACGCTGAAACCGAGCCGTTCGTAGAGGCCTCGCGCGGGTGAGTTGTCCCGTGTCACTTGCAGATACATGGACCGCATGCCGCGTGCGCGCGACGCGTCCGCAAGTGCGCCCATGAGCTGCATGGCGACACCCGTGCGCCGATGTTCCAGAGCGACGCGCAGCGCGAAGACCCCGGCCCACGTCTGGGCGAAGGCAACCCGCGCGACGCCGATGATGGCACCATCCACCTCCAGCGACGCGAACAGCTGGTCCGGTGAGCTGGTCATCACGGTCTGGGCCACCGAGGCTGCGACGTTGGTCTCGTCTGCTGGGGCAACCCGCGCGTCCCAGGCGGACCAGGTGTCCCACCAGCGCAGTGAGGGCACCGACTCGAGCAGCACGGTCGCGCCCGAGGTGGGCGGGGTCTCCGGCGGAAGGATGGCGATGGCAGCCGTCAGGACCAGGGTGCGGTTGAACTGCTCGTAGTCGCGACCGAGCAGCTCCAGTCCGAGCGGGTCGTCGGCGGCATGGAACCCCGCTGGGCCAAACAGGCAGAACAGGCGCCGCAGCCCCCGTTCGTCGTACCAGCTCTCGCAGCGATTCACCGCGTCGGACAGTGGTACGGCCGGATTGCCAAGTGGCAGAACCGAATTGGCTCTGCCAGTGAAACCGGCCGCGGCCCGCAGGAGCCATCCGCCCAGCTCTGCGCGTTCCAGCGGCGGCCACCCATCGACCATGATGCGCTCTAGGTCCTCCATGGATATCGCCAGATGCGAGGCGCCCCGGCGGGGCGGCTTAGGTGGGACCTCCTTGGCGGCCACGACTGCGGCCCGCGCGACCGTCACCAGCCCGAGGCGGGTCTGCACTGAGATCGTCTCA
>JAYSQH010000506.1:0-1610 GCA_043721655.1 Phycicoccus sp.
GCGACAGACTCATCGGTCTTTCACGCAGTCCCGAGATCGCGCAAGATGTTGCAGACGCCGCGAGGCGGCCAAGCAGGAAGGTCGAGTCCACGGTCGTGGTGTGTGAAGCGGTCACCACATGATCCGGTGATGGAACTCTAGGCGGTCAGGGCTGGAGCTGTCATGGGGTCCTTCACCTCCTGGTCTTGCTGGTCATCGAGCAGGGTGAGGCGGGACCGGGCCAGGACGTCAAGGCCGAGGTAGCGTCGGCCTTCGATCCAGTCGTCGTGTTGCTCGGCCAGGACAGCCCCGACGAGACGGATCAGGGAGTCGCGGGCCGGAAAGATGCCCACCACATCGGTGCGGCGGCGGATCTCTCGGTTGAGTCGTTCCTGAGGGTTGTTGGACCAGATCTGGCGCCAGATCTCCTTGGGAAACGCGGTGAACGCGAGCACGTCCGCCCGGTTCTGCTCGAGGTGGTCGGCGACCTTGGGCAGCTTCTCGGCCAGGGCGTTCAGGACCCGGTCGTACTGCGCGTGAACGGACTTCGCGTCGGGCTGGTCGTAGACCGAATGGAGCAACGTCTTGACCCACGGCCATGACGCCTTCGGGCAGGTGCTCATCAGATTCGCGGCGTAGTGCGTTCGGCAGCGCTGCCACGACGCGCCCGGCACCGTGGCCCCGATCGCCGCGACGAGCCCGGTGTGGGCATCCGAGGTCACCAGGGCCACCCCCGACAGGCCACGGGCGGTCAGGTCCCGGAAGAACGCCAGCCAGCCGGCGCCGTCCTCGGCGGAGGTGACCTGCACACCCAGGATCTCGCGGTGCCCGTCGGCGTTGACACCGGTGGCCACCAGGGCGTGGACGGCCACCACCCGGCCGCCCTCACGGACCTTCAACACCAGGGCGTCGGCGGCCACGAACGTGTACGGGCCGGCGTCCAACGGCCGTGACCGGAACTCGGCCACCTGCTCGTCCAGTTCCTTGGCCATGTTGGACACCTGGGACTTGGACAGCCGGGTGATGCCCAACGTCTCGACCAGCTTCTCCATCCGGCGGGTCGACACCCCGAGCAGGTAGCAGGTTGCCACCACGGTGGTCAGCGCCCGCTCGGCTCGCCGGCGCCGCTCCAGCAGCCAGTCGGGGAAGTAGGACCCGGCCCGCAGCTTGGGGATGGCGACTTCCATGGTCCCGGCTCGGGTGTCCCACTCCCGGGCCCGGTAACCGTTGCGGAAGTTGACCCGATCATCGCTGCGGGCACCATAGGGGGCGCCGCACAGCGCGTCGGCCTCGGCACCCATCAGGGCGTCGATGAACGTCTTAAGCATGGAGCGCAACAAATCGGGCTCGGCGCGCTCGAGGTGCTCGGACAGAAACTGTGCAGGGTCAATACTGTGGTTCGCGGTCATCGCGTGGTGCTCCTTCGAAGGACTTTGGTAGGTCTTCTGAAGGATCACGCGGTGGCCGCCTCACATCACGACGCCACGCTCAACAACGGGGCTAAGCCGTACACCACGTCCGTGGACTCAACTAGCAGGAAGGCCGCTTCACCTACGAAACCGGCCGTCACGGACGTCTGACATGCCTGATCCGCGCGGTCGCGGAAGTGAGTCTTTGGCCGTGAAAAGGGT
>JAYSQH010000507.1:0-2249 GCA_043721655.1 Phycicoccus sp.
CCGCCGCGAAGCCTGCCCAACAGGTCGATCACCTCACCGCCGCTCAGTGTGGGCCACAGCGCCACGTCACCAGGAACGTAGGCCAGCCGCCGGTGCAGATCCACCGCATCGAGCCACGGATTGCCGCCGAGCATGCGCATCGAGCCGGCGTCCGCGCGCAGCAGTCCGAGCAGAAGCCTCAGCGTGGTGGTCTTGCCGGCTCCGTTGGGTCCCAGGAAGCCGTGCACCTCGCCCTGGGCCACACTCAGATTCAATCCGTTGAGCGCCTTGGTCCGGCTGAAGGACTTGACCAGACCGACGACGTCGATGACTGCCGATGGGTTACTCGAAGGCTCGTCCACATCGCCAAGGTAGCCCCAGACCTCTATGACGGTAAGGCGACTGGGCTTTCCGCCGCGCGGGCGATGTTGCGCTGCATGCTGCCGAAGACGACGCCATGGAAGGGGCTGATGGCCTTCCAGTAGACGTGCCCGGCCAGGCCCCGGGGGTGGAACAGCGCCCGCTGCCGGAACAGGGTCCGGCCTTGCTCGTTGGTGTCGACGATGAGCTCTAGCCAGGCTAGTCCGGGCAGTCGCATCTCCGCGCGCAGACGCAGCAGGTGCATATGGTCCACGTCCTCCACCCGCCACCAGTCGAGGGCGTCCCCGACGGTCAGGTCGAACGAGTCACGGCGGCCACGGCGCAGACCAGGCCCGCCGACGATACGGTCAAGCAGACCACGGGTCCACCATCCGAGACGCCATGAGTACCAACCGTGTTCGCCGCCGATACCTTCGATCACGGACCACAGCTGCTCCGGCGTGGCGTCGACAAGGCGCTCCCGCTCGTCGACGTAGAGCGAACCCCCGGCCCAGTCGGGGTCGCTCGGCAAAGGATCACTCGGGGCGCCTGCGGTGGACGCCGAAGACCAGGACGTCGTCACCCGGTGGTCATAGATGCGTTTGAGGGCAAGCTCGACGGCTCGCTGAAAACCTGTGAGACCGCCTTCAGGATCCGGGACGTAGGTCGCGATGTCATGTTCCTTGCAGACGACCTCGTTGATCAGGCTCTCCACCAGTGGCCGGGCGATGCTGTTGGGAACGGGCGTGACCAGACCCACCCAGTGACTCGACAAGGACGGGGTCAGCAGCGGAAGCGCCGCAATGCGTCGCGGCTTCAGACCGGCGATCCTGGCGTAGGCCGCCATCATCTGTCGATAGCTCAAGACCTCGGGCCCGCCGATGTCAAAGCCGCGGTTGACCTCCGGCGGCATACCGGCCGATTCCACGAGGTAACGCAGGACGTCCCTGACCGCGATGGGCTGGATCCGGGTGTCGACCCAGCGGGGCGTGACCATGACCGGTAGACGCTCGGTGAGGTAGCGGAGCATCTCGAATGACGCAGATCCCGAACCGATGATGACGGCCGCGCGCAGCACCGTCGTGGGAACTCCGTCGGCGAGCAGGATCTCGCCGACTTCCTTGCGGGACGCCAGATGTGGGCTCAGTTTCTGAGCCTCGGGATAGAGGCCGCCGAGGTAGATGATCCGGCCGACCTCGCAGGCCCGCGCGGCGGTAGCGAAGTTGCGCGCATGCGAGCGGTCGAGGACCTCGAAGTCGGCGCCGGTTCCCAGGGAGTGGATGAGGTAGTAAGCGACGTCCACCTCTTTCATGGCGCGCACCAGGCTGTCGGCATCGGCCGCGTCGCCCTGCGCCATCTCCACCTGGCCGTGCCACTCACGGTCGGCCAGGTCCCGGGGCCGGCGGGTCAGGACCCGAATACGGAACCCGGCCGCAAGCAGATCCGGGACCAGGCGACCGCCGATGTATCCGGTCGCGCCCGTCACCAGCGCGAGCGGGTTTGAGGACAGGGCAGTTACGGGTAGTACAGGTTCCGTCGTCACAGAGCAGTCACAGCCGGGCCAGGGCTGCAGCCATACCGGTCTCGGCCTCGTTGCCGAGCCGGGTGAAGGCGGCTGTCATCAAAGGGGCAATGAACTTGGTGAGGCCCTTGAAGGTGAAGTCCGCCGTGTAGGTCACCTCGGTCTTGAGGCCGGTCTCTTGGCTGCCCACTTCCCGAAAGGTCATCGTGTCGTGCGCGATAACCGTCTTGTTCTCGCCACGAAGGGAGATGCGCTGGTTCGGCACCAGTTCCTGAACCACATAGGTGAGCTGCGTCTGCCGTCCGGCGAAGGTCGAGGTGTTCTCATACTCGGTCCCGAAACCCCCGTCGCCGCTGGACCGGGTGGTCTTGACCGTGCCCGGGTCCCA
>JAYSQH010000508.1:0-4893 GCA_043721655.1 Phycicoccus sp.
GGTGCCCGAGTCTCTCCAGCCCGGACACCCGACACACCGGGAGGCTTACTTCGCACATCTCAATGCTCGCGAAGTCCAGATCCAACAACGCCCTGATGATCCAGCCAGCGGCGATCGACGAAGACTCCGACGATGCCATCATCGGCGTGACGCCGGACGGGGTCATGACGAGCTGGAACCAGGCGGCCGAGCGAATCTACGGCTTCACAAGCGGCGCGACCGCCGGCGCATCTTCGATCGCACGCCCGGTGACCACGTAGAAGCAGGCGTCTGATGTCGTTTCGCCGGGAGGCGGCGAAGACAGATACCGTGTGGCCATGCGGCTGCTCACGCCAAGTATCGAATCGCTGGCCAAGCGTCGGGACGTGCCTGGTCTCGTCAAGAGGCTCGATCAGAAGGACCGGGACCCGGCTCAACAAGCCCTGGTCAGCATCGGCGAACCTGCGGTTCGGGCACTCGTACAGGCCTTGGGGACGCAGCGCGGCAGCGCCGCCTCAAGCGTTCTCGCCGAGATCGGCGAGCCTGCGCTGCCTGCCCTTGTGGGACTGATCACCAATGGCGACGAGAGCAAGGTGGCTGAGGCGGGTACGACAATCCGCTCGATGCGAGAGAGGGGCGTGCTGCTGTCAGGTGAGGTCATCGCACCCCTTCTGCAGATCAAGGGGGGCGGTCTGGCGGTGGCCAGGACTCGACATCTCGCGGCCTCCAACGCCGTGGGGACGTTGAGCGCCAGCGAGGAAGAGGAGCTGATCCTGCCCGGGCAGGAGGAGGAACCTCTGCGCACCCTGACCGGTCACACCGGCTGGGTCAACGACTGTGCCGTGAGCCCGGACGGCAGCTGGATCGTCTCCGCCGGCGGCGACCAGACGCTGAAGATATGGGATCCGGCCAGCGGCGACTGCCTGCACACCCTGACCGGTCACACCGGCTGGGTCTTCGGATCTGCCGTAAGCCCGGACGGAACCAGGATCGTCTCGGCCAGCCATGACAAGACGCTGAAGATATGGGACCCGGCCAGCGGCGACTGCCTGCACACCCTGACCGGTCATGACAACTCGGTCTGGGACTGCGCGGTGAGCCCGGACGGCACCTGGATCGTCTCCGCCAGCAGCGACAAGACTCTGAAGATATGGGACCCGGCCAGCGGCGAGTGCCTGCGCACCTTGACCGGCCACACCGGCTGGGTCAACGGATGCGCGGTAAGCCCGGACGGCACCTGGATCGTCTCCGCCAGCGGCGACAGAAGCCTGAAGGTATGGGACGCGGCCAGCGGCGACTGCCTGCGCACACTGACCGACCACATCAACTCGGCGACCCGGTGTGCCGTGAGCCCGGACGGCACCTGGATCCTCTCCGCCAGCCGCGACCGGAACCTGAAGGTATGGGACGCGGCCAGCGGCGAGTGCCTGCGCACACTGACCGACCACATGGACCGAATTGAGGGTTGCGCGATCAGCCCGGACCGGCAACGCGTAGTCTCCGCCAGCTGGGACAAGACGCTGAAGGTGTGGGATACAGAGAGCTGGCGGCAGCGAGGGTGAGCACCGGCCCGCACCAGTCTGACGAGGAAGATGACGCTGGACACCGAAGATCTTGACCAGAGGGGCAGGGCAACGACGAACTCGCTCAGATGGTGACGGGACCGCGGGGTGTGTCGAATGTGACGGACATCAGGCCCGGCGTGCCGTGCGGCGCGACAAAGGTGAAGTCGATGACGGACGAGGTCTGGTCAGCAGGCAGGCCGAGCCAATCACGGACCCGATCGGGGTCACCTGCGATCTGTAGGCCGCTGATGGTCACGTTAGTTGTGGCGCCCACGGAAGGATGCAGGCTCTCGTCGTCCCACTTGATGTAGAACGGCAGCTGCGGGTCGGCCATCAGTCCCTTGATACCGAGCTGCCGCCACTTCAGCTCGACACCATCAGGGCGGCGCCGGCTGCCCTCGGCGGACTCGTAACCGAGTCGCTTCTCGGCCGCGGCTAGATCGTCAACCCTGACTACCCAGCCAAGCCAGCCACCGCCGGCCTCGGAACGGGCGCGCACAGCCTGGCCGAAAGCCGCTTTGTCGGAGGCAGGGTGGTCAAGCACCTCGACAACCTCGACATAGCGTTCGTGGGCGAGGGGAAGAATGATGTTGCGGGTGCCGAAGCGGGGATGAATGCCACCGTCCACAGGCGTCACTCCGAGCTTCTTGGACAGACGCTGTGCAGCGGCCTTCAGCCCATCTCTTTCGGCGGCATAAGAGACGTGGTCAACTCGCATACCTGTCATCGTGACACAGGCGACGGGGCACCTTTGACCGGGGTCCGTTCTGCGGTCCTTGTCAGTGACCTTGGCGCTGACGCACAGCCTCGTAGATGACGACGGCAGCCGACGTCGCCACATTGAGCGAGTTCGCCCGCCCCACCATCGGGATGCGGATCCGGTATGCCGCAGCCGCCAAGATCTCGTCGGTCAACCCGTACTTCTCGGCCCCGACGGCGATCGCGATCGACCCTGTGTAGTCCAGATCCGTATAGTCCAGATCCGTGTCCGGCGTCGTGGCCGCGAGCGCAATCCCGTTTGCTGACAGCCACGCCAACGTCTCTGCCGTGCTGGCGGACGCGACAGGCACCGAGAACACCGTGCCTTTGCTGGCGCGCACCAGGTTGGGGTTGCCCCAGTCGGTGACCGGATCGGCGGCGATGACCGCATCGACGCCCGCAGCATCGGCGGTCCGCAGCATCGCGCCGAGGTTGCCCGGCTTCTCCACCCCCTGGCAGATCAGGGCCAGCGACGTGGGCCCGACCCTCAGGTCAGCGCAGGCGCGCACCACTGAGCTGACGACGGCAAGGAAACCGTCTGGGCCCTCGCGGTAGGCGACCTTCTCGAACGCCACCCTGCCCAGCTCCTGCGTGTCCGAGCCCAGGGCGTGCACCCGCCATACGAGGTCCTGCTGCACAGCAGGGTCGAGCATCAGCTCCGGGCAGTAGTAGACGACTCGCGGCACGAGGCCGGTGTCCAGTGCCAGGGACAGCTCGTCATACCCCTCCAGGAGGGTGAGCCCGGCCTCCTCGCGCGCGTGGCGACGACGCAGCGCGACAAGTGACTTCAGGCGGGCATTGCTCGGAGACGTGATGATGAGCTCGGACATAACCCGCACAGCATGGCAGCATCGGGCGTGCAGCAGAATGTCCCCATGACCGACATCCCGAATGCCGACCTGCCCCACGTCGCGGGCTACGACCGCTTCACCATCAAGCAGAAGATCACGATGATGGTCAACCGATATGAGATCAGATCGGTCAACGCCGACGGGGGCGAGGGCCCGGTGATCGCCATGGCCCAGCAGAAGCGGATGGCCTTCAAGGAGCAGGTGACCTTCTATGCCGACGAGGCACGCAACCAGCCGGTGTTCGGGTTCAAGGCGAGGCAGCGGATGGATCTCGCTGCTACCTATGACGTCACGGACGCCGCCGGTATGCCGATCGGCAGCTTCCGCAAGGAGTTCGCGAAGTCTCTGCTCCGCTCGACGTGGCAGCTGACCACCGCTGACGGGCTCCAGGCAACGGGCACGGAGCGGAACCAGAATGTCGCGATCGCGCGCCGGGTCTGGGAGATGGTGCCCATCATCAGCGACATTCCCTCGCCGTTCCTGTTCCATTTCGACTTCACCGCACCTGACGGCACGCTGGTGCTGAGCTCCGTTCGCAAGCGGACCCTGCGCGACCGGTATGACGTGGAGCTTCCCACCTCGACGTCCGGCTGGCGGCTGGACTGGCGGGTCGGTGCCGCCATGGCGGTGGCTCTCGACGCGCTGCAGTCCCGCTGACAGCAGGTCAGCCGAGCAGTGACCGCAGGACGGGGACCAGGCCGTCCTCGTCGACGTCGAGGGTGACCTCGTCGGCGGCCGTCTTCACCTCATCGGGGGCGTTGCCCATCGCGACACCTCGTGCCGCCCACTGCAGCATCTCGATGTCGTTGCGTTGGTCACCGACCGCGATGGTGTTGACGGGCTCCACTCCCAACCGGCGGCGGATCTGCTCCAGCGCCGAGGCCTTCGAGACGCCCTCGGGGTTAATATCCAGCCATGCGGTGAACCCCACCGCGTAGTTGACCCCGTGCAGGCCGATGCGCTCGACCAACGCCAGGAAGTCCGCCGCGGTCCCTGTCGGGCTGCGGAAGGTCACGCGGGTCGCAGGCGAGGATGAGAGCTCGTCCCAGGAAACGACGCGGACCCCGCCATCCAGCTCGCCGTCGGGGAAGGGCGCGCTGACCTTGAAGCCGACACCGACCTCCTCCACAGCGACAACCGCGTCGGGCCACGCTCCGCGCAACATCTTCAAGACCGGCGCTGGGTCGAAGGTCACGGTCTCCAAGATGCGATAGCCCTCGGGACGGTCAGGGTCCAGCTCAATGGTCACGGCGCCGTTGGAGCAGATCGCGAAGCCGTTCTCGAGACCGAGGTCTGCGATCAGCGGCAGGGTGGCCAGGATCGCGCGCCCGGTGGCGATGACCACGTGAAATCCGGCCGCGGCGACCTCGCCGACGGCCTCGCGCACAGCCGGCGACATCGTGCCGTCGTGGTGGATCGTCGTGCCGTCGAGATCGAGGGCGATCAGTCGTTCTGCCATCCGGCGTCCTCGCTCAGGCCGTCGGGGTCAGGACGTCGAGGCCGAGGAACGGCCGAAGCGCGGCGGGCACGACCACCGACCCGTCAGCCTGCTGGTGGTTCTCCAGAATGGCCACGAGCCAGCGGGTGGTGCCCAGCGTGCCGTTGACCGTCGCAACGTGGCGGGTGGCGTTGCCCTCGGCCTTCGGGTCCCGCTCGCGAATATTGAGGCGCCGGGCCTGATAGGTCGTGCAGTTCGAGGTCGACGTCAGCTCGCGATAGCGGCCCTGTGTCGGCACCCA
>JAYSQH010000509.1:0-2490 GCA_043721655.1 Phycicoccus sp.
CGGATCTTCCGGTCGATCGTGCTGCCGCTGTCGATGCCCGCGATCGCCTCGTTCGGGATCTTCCAGTTCCTCTGGGTGTGGAACGACCTGCTGGTTGCCAAGACATTCGGTGGGACCAGTCCTGACATGCAGCCTGTCACCGCGCGGATGCAGAGCCTCGTGGGCAGCTATGGAGCGCACCTGGACCTGTTGGCGCCTGCAGGATTCCTCACCATTGTCATTCCGCTCATCGTTTTCCTGAGCCTGCAGCGCTACTTCGTGCGCGGCTTGCTCGCTGGGAGCGTCAAGGGCTGATCCGCTCGAGCTGCCGCAGCCGGTGGTCGAGGCTGCTGGCCGCTGCGCCCGCCGCGAGGACGCGAGAAGGCCCCGGCGATTGTCTGCCGGGGCCTCCCACTGGAGCTCTGGGTCAGGCCAGAGGCTCGAAGCGAGCTGTGAAGAACCGCAGTGTCGGCGGTTCGTAGACCATCTTCAGGCCCCTGATCTCATCGCGACGGGCGTACAGCGCGATCACCGAAGCGGCAACGACATCCATGTGCCGGTCGGTGTAGACCCGGCGGGGGATGGTCAACCGCACCGACTCGAGCTTCGGCAGGTTGTTGCGCCCGGTGGCTGAGTTGCGACCAGCCGAAACGATGCCACGTTCCATCGACCGAACTCCGCTGTCCAGATACAGCTCGGCGGCGAGAGACTGAGCCGGCAGGTCCTCCTGCGGAACATGTGGCAGGAAGCGCTTGGCGTCCAGGAACACCGCGTGCCCACCGATCGGCTCGATGATCGGAACACCGGCCGCCAACAGCTGGTTGCCGAGGTAGCGGACCTGGTAGATCCGGTGCGCGATGTAGTCGTCATCCACCATCTCGTGGATGCCCTGAGCCATCGCGGCCATGTCGCGTCCGGCCATACCGCCGTAGCTCGGCATCCCTTCGTACAGGACGACGAGCTCGCACGCGCGCTGGAAGACACTCTCGTCGCGCAGGGCGAGGAAGCCGCCGATGTTGACCAGGCAGTCCTTCTTGCCGGACATGGTGCAGCCGTCGAAGTAGGTCATCATCTCGTGGACGATCTCGCGCACCGGCCGGTCGGCGAAGCCCTCCTCGCGCTCCTTGATGAAGAACGCGTTCTCGACCAGCCGGGTCGCGTCGGACCACAGGATGATGCCGTGGCGACGGCACAGCTCGCTTACCTCGCGCATGTTGTGCATCGACACCGGCTGACCGCCGGCCAGGTTCACGGTGACCGCGAGGTTGACGTAGGCGATGTTCGCCGGACCGCTCTGGTCGATGAGCGCCTGCAGTTTGGCCAGGTCGATGTTGCCCTTGAAGGGGCTCTGGTCGGTGGGGTCGTGGGCCTCGTCCACGATGACGTCGACAAAGGTGCCGCCGGCAAGCTCCTGGTGCGCCCGGGTGGTGGTGAAGTACATGTTGCCGGGGACAGTCTGACCCTCCTTGATGAGGATCTTTGAGATCAGGTGCTCGGCACCGCGCCCCTGGTGGGTGGGCACGACGTAGGGGAACCCATAGATCTCTTGTACGGCCTCTTTGAGCTCGTCGAAGCTGACCGACCCGGCGTAGGCCTCGTCGCCGGACATGATCGCCGACCACTGCCGGTCGCTCATCGCGTTGGTGCCGGAGTCGGTGAGCAGGTCGATGTAGACGTCCCGGCTGCGAAGTAGGAAGGTGTTGTAGCCGGCGGCCTTGATGGCCTTCTCGCGGTCGGCGCGAGTCGTGATCGGCAACGTCTCAACGGACTTGATCCGATAGGGCTCGGCCATGATCCTGGGGGCTGTCGGGGTCTGCTGGGGGGCGGCCGTCATGGCGTCTCCTTCGGTCGGACGTCATTCCGACGTCGGGTGTCCCAGTAGCATCCCCGTTGTGCGTCCATTGCACAATCGAGCAGAATTGACCTAGACAGCCTGATCACTATGACTAGTCATAGCACTATTTGTCTATGCAATCTGTTCGTCACTCAGCCTCAACGCGCGTGCATCTGCATCTGCCGGATTCCGCCAGGTGCAGCGCGAAGAAGAGAGGGCAGCGGCCACCCGCGCGACTCAGCGCGGGGCGATGAGCAGGCTCTGGGCGCCCACACCGATCGGGCCGTTGACATCGCTCAGCACGCTGGTGGCCAGGCCCGCCCCACCGGGCGAGATGGCCGTCTGTGCCTCCACGCAGATCCACTCGCCGACAGCTTCGCGGTGCAGGTGCACTGTGAGCTCGGGGTTGATGAAGTGCCAGTTGTTCAGGTCCAGCTCGCTGCTGATGCCGTTGCCACTGTCGGCGACCGCGAGCACGCGCTGCAGTGGGCTAGGCGTCTCGTCGGGGACGATCGGATGCCGGAGCCGGGTCCACGCGGTCGCCGGGCCGGGCTGCCCGAATTCCCCTGCGGTGAAACGCCATTCGACCGCGGATAGGTAGCCGTCGATCCAGCCGTCAGCCAACGAGAAAGCGCTCGTGGTCGCCATCGGAGGTGCAACAGGAGCAGTCGGAGCAG
>JAYSQH010000510.1:0-3190 GCA_043721655.1 Phycicoccus sp.
GAGACCTTGCTTCCCAAGCGGATCGCGCTCCCGGTGTTCGCCAGCGACGCGCTCTCGTCGGTTGCCTATGCTCCCGATGAGATCTTCCTGACCCTGGCCATTGCCGGTGGCGCGTTCGCAACCACCCACTCGTGGCAGATCGGCCTTGCGGTCGTCTTCGTGATGCTCGTGGTGGTGGCGTCCTACCGCCAGAACGTCCACGCCTACCCCTCCGGCGGCGGTGACTACGAGGTGGCGACCGTCAACCTGGGACCTCGGGCGGGCCTGACCGTCGCCAGCGCTCTGCTCGTCGACTACGTGCTGACCGTCGCGGTGTCGATCTCGTCGGGCGTGCAGAACGCCGCCGCGGCCCTGCCCATGCTCCGAGGGCACGAGATGCCTGTCGCCGTCGGGCTGGTCGTTCTCCTCACGGCGATGAACCTGCGAGGCGTGCGCGAGTCAGGGACGGCCTTCGCGTTGCCGACCTACGCGTTCATGATCGGCATCGTCGGCATGGCGTTGTTCGGGTTCTACCGGGAAGCCACTGGATCCCTTCCCCAGGCCGCCAGCGCCCGGTTCGAACTGCTGCCCGAGCCTGGTTCCCAGGGCATTGCCGGCTTCGCCATGGTCTTCCTGCTTCTGCGAGCCTTCTCGTCGGGTAGTGCGGCCCTGACCGGGGTCGAGGCCATCTCCAACGGAGTCCCGGCGTTCAAGAAGCCTAAGAGCAGGAACGCGGCGACGACGCTGCTGCTGATGGGCCTCGTTTCGGTCACCATGATGATGTCGATCATCACTCTCGTGAGGCTGACCGGTATCAAGTTCGCCGAGTTTCCGCAGACCCAGCTCACCCTGGGCGGCAAGCCGGTCGGCGATTCCTATATCCAGGACACGATCATCGGCCAACTGTCTAAGACCATCTTCTCAGACTTCCACATGGGCGTCGTCTTCATATCGATCGTCACCGGGATCATCCTGATCCTGGCCGCCAACACGGCGTTCAACGGCTTCCCGGTGCTTGCGTCGATCCTGGCCAGGGATGGCTTCCTGCCACGTCAGCTGCACACTCGCGGTGACCGGCTCGCGTTCTCCAACGGCATCCTGATCCTGGCCGGTGCCGCCGCCTTCCTGATCTTCGTCTACGACGCACAGGTGACCAAGCTGATCCAGCTGTACATCGTGGGTGTGTTCGTCTCGTTCACCTTGAGCCAGACCGGCATGATCAGGCACTGGAACCGCCACCTGCGCACCGAGCGCGACCCCAAGGCGCGTCAGCGGATGATGCGAAGCCGCGTCATCAACTCCATCGGTGCCTTCATGTCGGGCACGGTGCTGCTGGTCGTTCTAGCCACCAAGTTCATCAAGGGTGCGGGTTATGCCATCGCGGCCATGGTGGTCCTGTTCGTCATCATGAACGGCATCCACAACCACTACTCCAGGGTTCGGCGCGAGCTGGATGTCGCGGAGGAACCCGGCGACGAGCAGATGCTGCCCTCCAGGGTGCACGCGATCGTGCTCGTATCCAAGATCCACAAGCCCACCCTGCGGGCGCTCGCCTATGCGCGGGCCACGCGGCCCTCGCTGCTCGAGGCCATCACGGTGAACGTGGACCCCGAGGAGACCAAGGCGCTTCAGGAGGAATGGGATCGGCGTGACATCCCCGTGCCGCTGAAGGCTCTGGACTCGCCCTACCGCGAGATCACCGGCCCGGTCGTCGAGTACGTCAAGTCCGCACGCCGGGGCAACCCCCGCGACGTCGTCATGGTCTATATCCCTGAGTACGTTGTGGGCCGTTGGTACGAACAGCTGTTGCACAACCAGAGCGCGTTGCGACTGAAGGGCCGCCTGCACTTCACGCCCGGTGTGATGGTGACCAGCGTGCCCTGGCAACTGCGATCCTCCGAGGGTGCCGAAGAGCGCTACGACGGCCCGATCGTGGGTTCGGTTCGGCGCGGGGAGTGAGTGCGTCGCTGGTGGGTTCACAGTTCGTGTCGGTGATCGGCAAGGTCGCCCACGGCGGCCACTGCGTCACCCGGCATGAGGGCCGCGTGGTGTTCGTGCGACATGCGCTGCCGGGCGAGAAAGTGCTCGTTCAGATCACCGATGTCGGGGCCGGTGACCGGTTCCTGCTGGGGGACGCCGTCGACGTGCTCGAGCCCTCGGAGCATCGAGTGGTGCCTCGATGCCGGTTTGCCGGCCCCGGCAAGTGCGGTGGATGTGACTGGCAACACTCAGAACTCACCTATCAACGAGAGCTGAAGGCTGCGGTCGTGGCGGAGCAGCTCGAGCGTCTGGCCGGCCTCGAGGTCGACGTACCCGTTGAAGGGCTTCCCGGCGACGACCAGGGGACTCGGTGGCGGACCAGGACAGAGTTCGCAATCGACGCCAGCGGCGCCGCTGGGCTGCATCCACACCACAGTCATGAGGTCATCCCCATCGATGACTGCCTGATCTCGACTGAGCGGGTCATCGAGACCGGTGTGCTGGATCGCCGCTGGCCGTCGGCGACCTCGGTTGATGTCGTCGATGCCAGCGGTGAGCCCCGGGCCGTGGCCGTGCCGCTGCCGCTGCCGCAAGGAGAATCGGCCGTTCCGCTCGTCACTGAGCGGGTCAGGGCGGGGGACTGGACGGCCGAGTTCCGGCTCTCCGCGAGGGGATTCTGGCAGGTTCACCCGGGGGCAGCCGCAACGTATGTCGCCCATGTGTTGCGTGAGCTGGCTCCGGCGCCGGGGGAGCGCGCGATGGACCTCTATGCGGGCGTGGGCCTGTTCGCGCTGTCCCTCGCTGACGCAGTGGGGCCGACGGGAGCGGTGCTGGCCGTCGAGTCGGATGCGCGCGCCGTGCGTGACGCCAAGAGCAACCTGCGGCATCGCCCGGAGATCGAGCTTCGACGTGGCAAGGTTGACCGGGTTCTGAAACCATTGGTACGGCAGGGGATCCGCTGCGACCTGGTCGTTCTCGACCCGCCTCGCACCGGTGCCGGCAAGTCGGTCATCAAGGATGTTGCGGCACTGGAACCACGAGCCATCGCCTACGTCGCATGCGACCCCGCGGCCTTGGCGCGGGACGTCGCCTACGCGCGAGCCGCCGGTTACGGAATACGGACGTTGCGAGCCTTTGACGCCTTCCCGATGACTCACCACGTGGAGTGCATCGCCATCCTGGAGCCCTTGCCATGACGGCGGGCTTCCCCCCATCTCGACCGAACACCGCG
>JAYSQH010000511.1:0-2502 GCA_043721655.1 Phycicoccus sp.
CCGCGATGGCACTGTGCTCGGCGCAAAAACCGGTGCCAGATCCGGTGTCGATGCATACTCCCTGGTAGCGCGTCCCGCTGGAGGCGATGAGCTCGGACGCGACGTTGCCGAAGACCCGATCACCAACTGCGTGGGGGTTCAGCACGTCCGCAGCTGAGAGGATCAAGTCCCGGTTGGCGCTGGAAGTCACGGACACCAACCTACGGGCCACACCTACCAAAGCCCGATCAGTCAGTTCTGCTCTGATCAGACTGATCACCCCTACTCACCGCGCGTTGAGCGGCGCAAGTCCACAGGGGTATGCCGGCCGGCCGCGTTGTTCACAGGTTGACCATGCGACGTGTCGCCCGGCCGCGGGGACAGGAACCCTTGACGCATGTGGCTCTTGACTCCCGCGGCGTCGGCCGCCCTCATCGCAGTGGTGGCCCTGTCCGCTGCCGCCGCTTCCACTGTCGAACCCCGACGGCCAGCCACCACGTCCGTCTCAACCGGCGCGCCCACGCCGACGGCCACCTCTACCCTGACCGCAGCCACCACCGCCACCCCCACAGGGCCAATGAACGCCACCGGGCCAGCGGCGGTCGCGCCGCGCGTCTCGCCGAACAGGGGCTTTGTCTGGCCGCTGTCCCCTCGACCGGCTCTCCTGCGCCCATTCGAGCAGCCCCACAGCCAGTGGTCATCAGGGCACCGTGGCGTCGACTTGGCGGCGGTCGTGGGCCAGGCGGTGTTCAGCGCAGGCGATGGCGTCGTCGCCTTCTCGGGAGTGATCGCAGGCCGCGGTGTCATCACCGTGAGCCATTCCGGAGGGCTTCGCACGACCTATGAGCCGGTCGACCAACGGTTGGCAGCCGCGAGTGTCGTGCATCGGGGCAGCCCGATCGGCGTGGTCTCCGCAACCCCGGGACACTGCCTACCGCTCACCTGCCTTCACTGGGGCGCTCTCTCCGGACAGGTCTATCGAGATCCCTTGTCGCTGTTGGGTTTCGGCCGGCCAATCCTCTTGCCCCTGGGCTGAGGATGGGTTGAGGGTGGGCGGGGATTTGGGGCATCAGGCGCGAGGGTGCGCCTGGAGATAAGAGGTCCTGAGCCGCTCCACGGAGACATGCGTGTAGATCTGCGTCGTGGCCAGGCTCGCGTGACCGAGCAGCTCCTGGACCGCCCGAAGATCTGCGCCACCCTCGAGCAGATGCGTGGCCGCGGTGTGCCTGAGCCCGTGCGGTCCGAGATCCGGTGCACCCGGCACGTGACGCAGCAGCTCGTGAACCGCACTGCGGACCTGGCGCGGGTCAACCCGGCCACCTCGTCGGCCCAGGAACAGTGCCGGTCCGCTGACGGCCGCGACCACCTGATCGCGGCCGAGCCGCAACCATTCCTGTAGAACCATGGCTGCGGGGCCACCGAACGGGACCGTCCTCTCCTTGGCTCCCTTGCCCATGACGCGAACCACATTGGAGCCGAAGTCGATGTCGTCGATGTCCAGGCCGACTAGCTCACCAACGCGAATCCCGGTGGCATACAACAGCTCGAGGATGGCGCGGTCGCGCAGATGCAGCGCACCGTGGTCATCGGCAGCAACCATTGCCACATCCAGCAGGGCGGTGACCTCGTCCTGCTTGAGGACTGCGGGCAAGGTCTTCAGACGTTGTGGTGCCACCAGACGCAATGACGGATCGGCAGCGATGACCCCCGCACGGCAGGCCCACCTCAGAAAAGCCCGTGCAGACGCTGCCCGACGCGCGATCGTCGATCGGGCAGCCCCGCTCTCCGACTGGTGAGCCAGCCAGGACCGCAGATCCGAGAGCTTCAGGTCAGACAGATCTCTGATCCCGTGATCGCCGGCAAAGCCGACCATGTTTCGCAGATCCCCCAGATAGGCCCGTTGGGTATGCTCGGACTGGCCCCGCACGGAACCGAGATGTCGGCCGAAGGCCTCGACCTGGACCATGGGGTCTGTGTGCACACCCTCACGCTGACAAGGCCAGGCGTGATCAGCAAGCACATCGGGGTGGAGATGCACCGTGTCGACAGGCACGCCGCCGAGTCTCCTCATGTCCTTGCCGGCGACGGCGCTCCGAGCTTCCCTGATCTCTGTGCCGCCACTGCTCATCGACCCGCGGACTCTCGTGCCTCAGCACCGCGTCGCCAACCCTCGCCGTGTCGTTCGGCCAGTCCAGACAGGTCGAGGCGACCGAGCAACGACCGGACCTCTGCCACCGACAGCCCGGAAGACACCGCCAGGCGAGCCACCGGGACGCCCTTGCGGATGGGGAGAGCCGACAGGAGGCGAGCCGAGGGCTCGTCCAGCTCATCCCCCACCAGGGTGGGGCCACGGCGGGAGGGAGCGAGGTCGCTGCCGTAGTCCCCGATCGCCTCGGCTGCCTCGGCCGCGTCCGTCACGAGCACCGCCATCCCGGACCGGATCGCCTCGTGACATCCGGCCGACATCATGGACGTCACCGGGCCAGGCACCGCTGCCACCACGCGCCCGTACTCGGTCGCAAG
>JAYSQH010000512.1:0-1895 GCA_043721655.1 Phycicoccus sp.
TCTAGTTTGGGGCGTCACTTGGCTCCTTCGCGGTGAGCGCGCGGCGCAGCCAGGCCGGCTTGCCGGCCACGGTCAGCCCGTGAGAAACAACGTCTTTCAGCACGGGCTCGTGCCGCCCTGGCCCGAGCACGTCGGACTCGCTGAACTCCAGGACTCGCGTGTCATTCCCGGTCCACGCCGTGACGTCAGCGGTCAGGATAGCGACCAGGTCATCCCACCGTTCCCTGTCGCACTCATCGGGCCGGACCAGCAGCAGATCAATGTCGCTGTCGGCGCGCATCGCCCCTCGCGCCGCCGACCCGAAGATCGCGCCGTACACCGGCGTAGGGACCCAGCTTTCGAGCCTGTGCTCAAGGCGAGACAGGAGGGTCTGACGCATCTGGGCCAGCGCGATGATGGGCTCTGCCGCTAGGTGAGTGCGGTTAAGCCGGTACAGGTAGGCGCTTCCTGCCCTTTCAGCAGAGATGATGCCCTGGCCGTCCAGACGGCGCAGCGCCCTGCGGATACCGTCCTCAGAATGTTGGGACAGCATCCGGTGCAACTGCCCCGGGGTGAAGGCCGCTTCCACGAGGGCAAGCGCAGCCAAGATGTCGCCATCAAGCGTGGGCGTCACCACAGCAAGCGGATGAGCAAGGTCCACCAAGCCTCCTCCGGTTCGGGAACAGTCGGACTGTCTCGATTATAATCGAGTTTCCTCGACTATAATCGAATCTCCATGCAAGTTCAATCACAGCCAATGAGCGAGCCTGAGCATCAACGGAAGCGATGCGGCAGGTGGGTCCGGGCCGGCATCCGGGGGCCTCGACGTGGTGGTGCAGCACCCGCCAACTTGAGGAGTGCCTCCACCCGATACCGATGTCCTGCATAGGGTTTGAGCAATTCGGCCAGGCCGTCGTCGTCGACCTCGGAGCCGGTCAGTGCCCACCCGATGCTCTTGGCGACGTGATAGTCGCCAAAGCTGACCGCGTCGGGATCACCGAGTGCCGAGTGTTCCACTGCCGCTGCCGTCCAGACCCCGATCCCCGGTATCGCACGCAGTCGCCGATCGGCCTGGCCGCGGCTCAGCTCCACGCACTGTTCCAACCGGCCCGCGGCACCAGCGGCCCGCACGGCTGCCGCAGACCTGGCACCGTCGACCCCGGCTCGCAACCACTCCCACGACGGGATCCGCGCCCACCCGCCGGCACTGGGCGCGACCCACAACCCGCGCGCTCCACCCTCGCCGGGTGCCCGCTCGCCATAGCGGTGGACGAGGGTGCGGTAGGAGCTGGACGCCTCTTGGCCCGTGACCTTCTGCGCGATGATCGAGGGAACCAGCGCTTCCAGAACCAGCCCTGTCCGGGGCACGCGCCATCCGCTGAACCGTCGCGCCGCCTCGGCAACCTGGGGGTGGTGCGCGACGAAACCCGTGGCGTCGTCTTGTTCGCCGAGCATGGTGGGCACCGACTCGAGCACCCACTCAGCGCCCGGGCCCCACGCCGTGGCCCGGATCGCAGACCCCTCCACCTGGCGGAGGCACACCGTTGCCGGTCCCTGTGGCGTGCGGACTCCGCGCCAGATCGTGCCGTCCGGATCATGAGCAAACGCAGGGTCGCCGCGGCCATGGCGCAGGCCAGCGACGACCGCCAGCAGGTCCAGTGGTCGGCCCGGGGCCCAGAGCCGCACGGAGGGTTCCGTCACCGACCCAGTCTCGCGCAGCAATGAGACATCGCTGACGCCACACATGAGAACACGTAAACTCGGCCCGAGTATCGAACCCACTCGTACCCAAGCAACCCTGAACACCCGCGAGGATTACCGTGCCCAAGAAGCAAGTCAGCCAGGACCGCAAGGCCCGCATTGCCGAGATGCAGCGGCTGGAGAAGGCGCGCGAGAGTCGCGTGCGCCGGCAGATC
>JAYSQH010000513.1:0-1611 GCA_043721655.1 Phycicoccus sp.
GGTCAACCTGGTCGACCTCAGCGACTACTTCTGCGATGCCAAACGCTGCTATGCCGTCATCGGCGGGGCGAGCGTCTACTACGACTACGACCACATGACCAACCAGTTCAGCGCCAGCCTGGCCGCGCCACTCCTGCGGAGTCTGCCCAAGACCTGAGCGCCCGAGCGAATTACAGGTTTGTAGTTCCGCCCACGCTCTGCTTTGGAGTGGGACACTCGTGACGGCTGTCACCTAATGGGGCAGTTTGTTGCTGGAGTGACGCATGAGGAGAAGCCGCAGATGGCCGTTCGAGCACGGTTTGTCACGATGGGCGGTGCCGCGCTTACGTTGCCACTGATGGCAATTGGTCTGGCCTCGACCGCTCACGCTGATACGTCGCCCGTGGCACCGGTGCCCCCCGTCAAACCCGGCCCTGCGCCCGTGGTGCCGGCGCCCCTGGTGTCGGCGCCCCTGTTCCCGGCGTCGACAAAGACCCTCCCTGCCGCGCTCGACATGAGGACGCCGTACGAACCCCAGCTGTCCTGCGACCCTCGCGAGAAGCCCGGTGTGGCTGCCTTCGCCGCCCTGATGAAGGCCACCTACAAAACCGGGACAACCGGGATCGGCCGCACGTGCACCGCCGGTGTCAGCGAACACTACGACGGCCGGGCGGTGGACTGGATGCTCAGCTCGACGAACCCGCAACAGAGGGCCGTGGCTGACTCGGTGGTGACCTGGCTCAGCGCCGACAACGGCGCCATGGCCCGCCGGTTCGGCATCAGCTACATCATCTGGAACACCAAGATGTGGCGGGAGTATGCGCCGGAGCGGGGCTGGGCGGCATACTCCGGCTCGAGCCCTCACACCGACCATATCCACTTCAGTTTCTCGTGGGACGGTGCCATGGCCCGCACCTCCTGGTGGACCGGGACGGCGACCACGGTCGTCGACCTGGGCACCTGCCAGGTCTTCGCCGGCCAGTACGCGCCGCTGTACACCGTGCCGCGCACGGCCGCCTGTCCCACCAACCTTCCGGTGGCTCCGACCTCGCCGTACCCGGTGTACGTCATCGGCCAGAAGAATGCTCAGATCGCGGTGGCGCAGACGGCTCTGGGGCTGACTGGCGACGGGCAGTTCGGGCAGCTGACCTACGTCGCGCTGGTTGCCTGGCAGTCCAGGGTGGGCGTCCAGATCACGGGAGTCCTGGACAAGGCCACCTGGGCCCGGCTGGTCCCGACTCCGCCGGCCCCACCTGCCACCGCTGCACCCGTGACGACGGTCCCGCAGCCCGGGCCCGCACCGACACCGGTCCCGGCCGTCACCCCTCCACCGGCCGCGCCCTCGCCGAATCCAACGCCTGCGCCTTCATCCGCCCTGGCCCCGATACGGCCGGTGTTCAAGACTCCTCCGGCGCCTGTGGCTGCGACCCCCTACACGGCATACAAAACGACGATCCTGCGCCAGGGATCCACGGGACCGGCCGTGGTCGCGCTTCAGCGCGCGATCAAGGTCACGCCCGACGGCGCCTTCGGGCCGAAGACACGTTCTGCGCTCGTGACTTTCCAGAAGCTGCAACATGTTTCGCCCAACGGCATCGCCGATCGCCTGGTGTGGGACCGGCTCGAGAAGCG
>JAYSQH010000514.1:0-1936 GCA_043721655.1 Phycicoccus sp.
AAAGCGAGGTAGGGGTTGCAGGCCGAGTCCAGCGACCGCACCTCGACGCGGGTGCTCTGGCCCTTGTTCGGCTTGTACATCGGCACACGCACCATCGCACTGCGGTTGTTGTGGCCCCAGCAGACGTGAGCCGGCGCCTCTCCCCCACCCCACAGACGCTTGTACGAGTTGACCCACTGGTTGGTGACCGCGCTGATCTCGGCACCGTGCCGCAGCAAGCCGGCGATGAACTGCCGGCCCACCTGACTGAGCTGGTATGGCGCCCCCGCCTCGTGAAACGCATTGCGGTCGCCCTCGAACAGCGACAGGTGCGTGTGCATCCCGGAGCCCGGCTGGTCGCTGAACGGCTTGGGCATGAAGGAGGCAAAGACACCCTGCTCCAGCGCCACCTCTTTGATGACCGTGCGGAAGGTCATGATGTTGTCAGCGGTCGAGAGACCGTCGGCATAGCGAAGGTCGATCTCGTTCTGGCCCGGGCCGCCCTCGTGATGGCTGAACTCCACCGAGATGCCCATGCTCTCCAGCATCGTGATAGCGGCTCGGCGGAAGTCGTGTCCCGTCCCGTGCGGCACATGGTCGAAGTAGCCGGCCTGATCCACCGGTATAGGGGGCTGGCCGGGCTTGATCGGCTGTTCGAACAGGAAGAACTCGATCTCGGGGTGTGTGTAGAAGGTGAACCCGAGATCGGCAGCCTTGGCCAGCGCCCGCTTGAGGACGTACCGCGAGTCGGCGAAGCTCGGTGAGCCATCGGGCAGGACGATATCGCCGAACATCCTTGCCGTGCCTGGGTTTTCACCCCGCCAGGGCAGCACCTGGAACGTCCCGGGGTCGGGCTTGACCAGCATGTCTGCCTCGAAGACCCGGGCGAATCCCTCAATGGCGCTGCCGTCGAAGCCGATACCTTCGGAAAACGCGCCCTCGAGCTCTGCCGGGGCGATCGCGACCGACTTCAGCTGGCCCAGCACATCCGTGAACCAGAGCCGTACGAAGCGGATGTCGCGTTCCTCGATGGTGCGTAGGACGAACTCCTGTTGACGATCCATAGCGCGATCTTGCCCTAAGCGTGTTTCGGGTGGGTAAACAAGTGGGGAATCCCGAGAAGCGCCGACCCAGGAGACGAAGGACGTCCCCCGGAGCGTTGCTCCCGGGGACGTCCTTCATGCCAGAGGAACTACTGCCTTGTTGTCACCTCGACGGACAACTGGTCACCGTTCGTACTGGTGCCCACCACGGCGATCTGCGTACCCGAGCCAGCAACCTTGGTCGAAGCCATCGGGTTGAGACCCGACCAGTAGCGGTTCGGGTCGGTGTCATTGAAAATCGGGATCGCGGGCTGCGAGGCCACGACGGTCGGAACTCCCAGGCGGTGGAACGTCACCGCATCGGTGGCCTCCTGACCGAACGTGGCGTCAAACCCCTGACGGCGGTTGCCGAGCCTGTGAGTGGCATCGAACATGACCGGCGCTGGCCGGGCATCGACCGGCAGGGCCTGGCCACAACCAGGGTGGGTGATGGTGTTGTTGTCCGTGCACGCTCCGTCGGAGTACCAGACCAGCAGGCCGTTCTGGTACGGAAAACGCTCGACCCAGTCAGGCTGCGTGTCAGCCCAGCCGAAGTTGTAGGGGCCCGTCTTCAGCGTGGCGTCGTAGCCTGCGTAGACGCGGTTCTCGGCCAGATAGAACTGTGGGACGACGGCGCTGACGGAGCCACCCATGCGGGTGAAGCCGTTGGCGGTCCAGCCGTTGACGCCGGACTCGACGTTGTCGGTAAAGGTCTCGACGCCGTTAACAGTGACAGCCAGGTCGTCAAGGAACGGGCCGTCGAAGTGCAGACCACCGTCGGTGGCGTAGCGGAAGCGGAACTGCACGCTCTTCCCCTTGTAGGCAGACAGGTCGTAGTTGATCGGCGTCCAGACCGAGGTGCCGTAGTTCGGGAC
>JAYSQH010000515.1:0-6664 GCA_043721655.1 Phycicoccus sp.
AGCCTTGCCTTCCGCCGAGGGCAACAGTCTCTTGATACAGATTGCAGACGACTACGAGCGCAACTGGAACCAGCTCAGGTTGATCTCTCCGAGCATCTCGCGCAGCAAGGGAAGGCTGATGCCGACGACATTGTGGTGGTCGCCCTCGAGACCTGCGACGAACGGACCGCCAAGCCCGTCGATCGTGAAGCCTCCGGCGACTCCTAGCGGCTCACCGGTGGCGACGTATTCCGCGATCTCCTGGTCGCTGACCTTCGCGAAGTGGACGGTCGTCGAGGCGACGGCGCCCATGGTCGCACCCGTGCCCCCGTCGCTGTCTTCGCGGTCGTCGATCAGCCAGTGACCGGTGTGCAGCACGCCGGACCTGCCACGCATCCGCTGCCACCGGGCGGTCGCCTCCTGCTCGTCGGCGGGTTTGCCGTGCAGCTCGCCGTCCAGCTCGAGCACCGAGTCGCAGCCGAGGACCAGCGCGCCAATGGGGGCATCATCCGGACAGGATTCGCCGGACAGCCGATCGGCCACGGCCTCGCACTTGGCCCGGGCCAGAACGAGTGCTACGTCCTCTGGTGAGAGCTCGCCATACTGTGAAACAGCATGTGCCACAACGAACTCCTCATCCACATCACTGACCAGGACGTATGGCGTCACCCCGGCCGACAGCAACGTCGACAGTCGGGCGGGGGAGGCTGAGGCGAGAACAAGGGGTACGTCGGGAGAGACCATGCGCGCAGGCTATCCGAGCAATTCGTCCACGTAGCACCAGCGCCACGCCTCGCCCGGCTCGAAGCTGCGCATCACCGGATGCCCGGTGTCCTGGAAGTGTCGCTCAGCGTGATTGCCCGGGGATGAGCTGCAGCAGCCGGCGTTGCCGCAGGTGAGGCAGAGGCGCAGATGGACCCACTGAAGACCTTCACGTTCGCACGCGCGGCAGATTCGTGGCGCCGTCGGCGCTGTGACGACCGGAGCCTGCATGAGGTGCTCGCAGCCTGCGTTGCTGGTCTCCGGACGCAGCAGCTGCCCTTCGCGCGTGTCTTCGAGGCGGTCAGCGACCTGGTCGAGCATTGACTCCTCGAGGTCGAGCGCGGAAAGGACGCTCGCGAGAACATCGTGGTCAGCCTGACCGGAGTCCCGTATCTGCAGCACAGCGGCTCGCTCTGCTTGCAGCATCTGAAGTCGAACCCGGCGCCACGTCTCGGTCGGTGTCTCGGCGTCCGGTGCCGTCTGGCCGAGCCGCTCCCAGGCGACGTCGGCCCGCTGCTGCGCGCGAAGGCGCAACGCATCGGTGATGGCTGGAGGGATGTCAGGAGCGGCCAGTGCCAGCTCGGCCAGTCCTGCGGACACCGAGGTCTGGAGCAGTGTCGCTTCCTGCAGGACGTCCTCACGGGGGTCAGGCCCACGCACGTCGAGCCTGCGCGCCAGCCAGGGAAGTGAGATTCCCTGCAGCAGAAGGGTTCCCGCCGTGACGACCATGGCCGCCAGCACCAGCACGTCGCGATGTGGTGTGCTCTCCGGCAGGACGAACGCGGCCGCCAGGGTGACCACACCGCGCATACCGGCCCAGGACACGATGGCGGTGTGTCTCCACGGTGGTTTCTGGCCGTTCCCGTCCGGGCCTGGCCTGACGATGAGGTAGCGCATCGGGAACACCCATAGCGGACGCAGGAGGATCACCGCAGCCAGCGACGCGACGCAGAAGAGAAGGATCCGCGACGGCGCGAGCGTGGAGTGACGGACATCCGCCAGGATCCAGCGGGCCTGGAGCCCGATCAGCAGGAAGACCGCGTTCTCGAGCAGGAACGAGATGGTGGACCAGTTGACGCGTTCGCTCAGGCGCGAAGAGGCGGTCTGCAGCAGCGTCGCGCGGTGGGCCAGGACGAGCCCGGCCACCACGACAGCCAGCACGCCGGAGCCGTGGATGGCCTCGGCGGGCAGGTAGGCCGCGAACGGCGCCATGAAGGACAGTGAGGTATCGAGCACGGGATCCGTGAGGCGCCGGCGGACCCTGCCGATCAGAAACGCAATGGTGAGCCCGACGGCTGCCCCACCGAGAATCGCTGCGAGGAAGTCCAGGCCGACACCGCCCAACGACACCGTTCCGGCGAGACCGGCGATAGCGGTGCGCAGAGCCACCAGCGCCATGGCGTCGTTGAGCAGCGACTCGCCTTCGAGAATCGTGACGATGCGTCGCGGGAGCCCGATTCGGCGGGCAACTGCTGTGGCGGCGACGGCATCCGGAGGTGCGACCACAGCGCCGAACGCGACCGCCGCGGCGAAAGGCACCGGCAGCAGCCACCAGGTCAACACTCCGACGCCCAGGGCGGTGAAGGCGACCAGGCCGACGGAGAGCATGCCTATCGCTCGACGGTTGGCCTTGAAGTCGACCAGGGAGCTACGGATCGCGGTGGCATACAGCAGTGGTGGCAGCAGCCCGACCAGGACCAGCTCCGGGTCGAGCCGAACCTGGGGCACGAACGGAAGGTAGCTGCCGGCGACCCCGACGAGGGTCAGAAGCAACGGTGCGGACAGGCCTTGCCGGCGGGCGAGCCCCGCGACGAGAGTGACGGTGGCGACCAGCGCCAACACCGCGACAGCGACATGCATCCGACAATCCTTGCAGGTAGGCCGGTGACGCGCCTGCTGCGGCGCGTCACCGAGGTGCCCGACCTCCATCCGGCTGTCGCCAAAGGAAACTGGTCAGCCGAGCACGGCCTCGCGCAACGTATCGAGACCGACGCCGCCAATATCGAGCGTGCGACGGTGGAAGGCCTGGATATCAAAGGCATCTCCCTCGCGGGCCTGGACCTCGTTACGCAGCTGGATCCAGAGCCGCTCGCCAATCTTGTAGGCCGGCGCCTGGCCCGGCCAGCCGAGATAGCGGTCGAGCTCGAAGCGCAGGAACCCCTCCGCCATGTTGGAGTGGGCCTGCAGGAACTGCCAGGCCTTGTCGTAGGTCCACTCGCCGCCGCCGACCTCGGCCGGAGCCTCGAACCCGCAGTGCACGCCGATGTCGATGACGACTCGGGCTGCACGCAGCGACTGGCCGTCGAGCAGGCCCATGCGGTTGCCGGGTTCGTCCATGTAGCCGAGCTCGGCCATCAGTCGCTCGGCATACAGGGCCCAGCCCTCACCATGGCCGGAGGTCCATGCGGCCAGGCGGCGCCAGCGGTTGAGCAGCTCGGAGCGGAACACGGTCTGGGCGACCTGGAGGTGGTGTCCGGGGACACCCTCGTGGTACACGGTCGTCAGCTCGCGCCAGGTGCTGAACTCGGTGATTCCCTTGGGCACCGACCACCACATCCGGCCAGGCCGGCTGAAGTCCTCAGAGGGCCCGGTGTAGTAGATGCCGCCCGTCTGGGTCGGGGCGATCATGCACTCGATCCGGCGCACCGGCCCGGGGATGTCGAACTGGGAGCCGGCCAGGTTGGCGATGACCTCGTCGGCCTTTCCCTGCATCCACGCCCGTAGCTCGTCGGTGCCATGTAGCTGGTAGCCAGGGTCGGCGTCGAGGAGGCCGATGGCTTCCTTGATGGTCGCGCCCGGCTTGATCCGTTCGGCCACTGCTTGCATCTCGGCGGTGATGCGGGCCAGCTCCTCCTGACCCCACCGGTAGGTCTCCTCGAGGTCGACGGTGGCGCCGAGGAAGGAACGCGACAAGAGCTGGTAGCGCTCGCGGCCGCACGCATCGGCCTGTGGGGCCTGGGGGAGCAGTTCTTCGCGCAGGAGGTCACCGATCCGCAGGTAGGCAGAGGAGGCTTCAGCGGCAGCGCTGCGCAGCGCGCTCGCGGCAGCTGCACCGAGCGGGCTGTCGCCGGCTTTGGCGGTCTTGACCAGGTTGGCGAAATAACCGTCCTCGGCCGCGAGCTCGACGCACTGCGCCATGCACGCCTCAACCTGGCGCCTCGGGCTCACCAGACCCCTGGCCGCGGCGGCACGCAGCGACTCGACGTAGCTGTCCAGTGCCGCCGGGATCTTGGTCATTCGGGTGGCCAACGTCAGCCAGTGCGCGTCGGACTCGGTGTTCATCAGGTCGAAGACGTCGCGGACCCCCTGCAGCGGGGAGGCCAGGACGTTGAGGCTCATCTCGTCGATCCCGGCCGCGTAGGTCTCCTCGTCCATGCCAAGACGCTCCTGCATCGCCGCGATGGTGACGTGGTCGATGTCATCGGCAGGGGTGGCCCGGGCAAGGGCGTCGAGGGTCTTGCGTCGGAGGCTTGCGAGGGCCGCATGGCCCTCGGGAGAGAGGTCGTTGAGATCCTCCTCGTGACCGGGAATCCCCAGCGCGGTGGCGGTGATGGGACTGAGCTCGACCAGCGCGTCGAGGTAGTCGTTCGCGATGTGGTCAACCTCGGTCGTGGGGCGCGCTTCTGGCGCTGCGTCAGTGGTCACCCGTCGAACGTACCTCAGGAGGTCGTGGCCAAGGAGGTCGAGATATCAGCGAGGGAAGGCCGACGAGCGCCAGCCGCCGGGTCGGTGGGGGTACGTCACGCGGAACATCCGTCTGGGGGCCCCCCAAGGTGGCGGGGCGTACCTCCCGCCTGCCTGGGTATGGCGGTCGGCCGGGTCCGACGCCCCGTCACCTGTTGAGGTTGCGAGGACGGCGAGGAGGGCAGCGAGCTCCTCCGGCGAGGCTTCACCGCGGACGAGACGCACCGGCATACGGGTCGCCTCCTGTGTCTGGGGGGCCTTCGGGCCCTGAGAAGTGTTGTCGGTCATAGGATTTCGCCCGCTCAGAGCGGTATGTTGCCGTGCTTCTTGGGGGGCAAGGTCTCACGCTTGTTGCGGAGCGCGCGAAGGGCCTTGATGACGTAGGAGCGGGTGTGTGACGGCGGGATCACCGAGTCGACGTAGCCGCGTTCGGCTGCGATGTAGGGGTTGGCCAGCTCGTCTTCGTACTCCGAGATGAACCGCTGACGCGAGGCCTCGACATCACCACCGACGGCGAGAGTCTCGGCGATCTCTTTGCGGTAGAGGATGTTGACCGCCCCCTGGGCGCCCATCACCGCGATCTGCGCCGTCGGCCAGGCGAAGTTCAGGTCGGCGCCGAGATGTTTGGAACCCATGACGTCGTAGGCACCCCCGTAGGCCTTGCGGGTGATGACAGTCACCAACGGCACTGTGGCCTCGGCATAGGCGTACAGGAGCTTGGCGCCGCGCCGGATGATGCCGTTCCACTCCTGGTCGGTGCCCGGCAGGAAACCCGGGACGTCCACGAAGGTCAGCACCGGGACGTTGAACGCGTCACAGGTCCGCACGAACCGGGCGGCCTTCTCCGAGGCGTCGATGTCCAGGCAGCCGGCCAGCTGCATGGGCTGGTTGGCAACCACGCCTATTGACCGGCCCTCGACCCGGCCGAAACCGCAGATGATGTTCTGGGCGAAGAGGGCGTGAACCTCGAGGAAGTCAGGGGAGCCGTCATCGGTGGTGTCAACGATGTGCTCGACGATCGTGTGCATGTCATACGGCTGGTTGGCTGAGTCCGGGATGAACGTGTCCAGGAACGTATCGCTGGCGTTGACCTCATCAGCAGAGCCGTCGTCGTCCCACTCGAAGGACGGGGCGTCCTCGAGGTTGTTGGACGGCAGGTATGACAGCAGAGCCTTGACGTAGTCGATGGCGTCGTCCTCGCCCTGTCCCATGTAGTGAGCGACGCCGGACTTGGTGTTGTGCGTGAGCGCCCCGCCGAGCTCCTCCATGCCGACGTCCTCGCCCGTGACGGTCTTGATGACATCGGGGCCGGTGATGAACATGTGCGAGGTCTGGTCGACCATCACGGTGAAGTCTGTGATCGCGGGGGAGTAGACCGCGCCGCCGGCACAGGGCCCCATGACCAGGGAGATCTGCGGGATGACCCCGGAGGAGTGGACGTTGCGGCGGAAGATCTCGGCGTAGAGACCGAGTGCCACCACACCCTCCTGGATGCGGGCACCGCCGGAGTCGTTGATGCCGATGACCGGGCAGCCGATCTTCATCGCCAGGTCCATGATCTTGACGATCTTCTCGCCGAACACCTCGCCCAGAGACCCCCCGAAGACCGTGAAGTCCTGGGAGAAGACGCAGATCTGCCGGCCGTCGACTGTGCCGAAGCCGATGATGACGCCGTCGCCATAAGGTCGCTTCTTCTGCTGGTCAAACGCCGTGGACCGGTGCCGGCCAAGCTCGTCGACCTCGACGAACGAGCCCTCGTCCATCAGCTGCTCGATGCGCTCGCGTGCCGTCTTCTTCCCCTGGGCATGACGCTTCTCGACCGCCTTGGTCGAACCGGCATGGAGGGCCTCGTCGTGGCGCCGGATCAGGTCGGCGAGCTTGCCCGCTGTCGTGTGGATGTTCGGTTCGGGCACGTCTTCTGGCACGGTTTCGGGCACGGCGGGGTGGGGCACGGCAGGGTTGGGCACGGCAAGGTCGGGCACCGCAGGGTCCCTGTTGAGAACTACATCAGCCATGGCGGGAGCCTAGCCTTAGGTCTGTGCCCGAGCCTCTTGAATCCCAGTCTGTGAAAGCGGCATTGCTCACCTCGCCAAACCCTTGGCAAGAGGTCGATGTCCATGAGTCTGTCGACTCCACCAACAGCGAGGCGCTTCGGGCCCCACGGCCGTGGCGGGTCGTGGTGGCCGATCACCAGAGCTCCGGGCGGGGTCGCCTTTCGCGCCAGTGGCAGGCCCCTCCC
>JAYSQH010000516.1:0-2783 GCA_043721655.1 Phycicoccus sp.
GACCCTTCGAGCCACACTCGAGGCATCGGCTGGCTCGAAGGGAGCGAGGACCAGATGAGGACCGGAATGGGCGCGTGGTTGATCTGTTCAACCATCTGCTTCATGAGCTTGGCGTACGGCCAGCTGGCGCTGTCCGCCTATTTCCTCGCGCTGTCCTGCGTCATACCGCCCTACGTCGCCAAGGAGCTCGAGCGGCGTCGCCCGTAGCCTGAACCCATGCGCCTCACTCATCTCGGACATGCCTGCCTGCTCGTCGAGACCGGCGGCCAACGCATCCTGATCGACCCGGGTGTCTACTCGCAGGGCATCGCGGACGTGACCGGGCTCAGCATCATCTTGGTCACGCATCAGCATGCGGATCACATTGACCTGCAACGACTTCCGGGGATCCTGAAGGCTAACCCGCACGCCAGACTGTATGCCGAGCCGCAGGCCTCCGCCGTCATGGCGGATGTGGGGATGGCATCTGAACACACCGTGGCAGGGGAGACCCTTGCCGTCGGGCGGGTCGAGATCATGCCGGTGGGCGAGAAACACGCGCTGATCAACGAGGCTTTGCCACGGATCGGCAACCTCGGTGTGGTGCTTCGTTCGGAGGGGGAGCCAAGTCTGTTCCATCCCGGAGACGCCTATGACGGCGAGCCGGGGCAGGTCGACATCCTTGCCCTGCCCCTGAACGCGCCGTGGTCGGCAGGCCGCGACACGGTGAGGTTTGCCCGGAGAATCTCACCGCGGGTCTGCGTCCCGATCCACGACGCGCTGCTCAGCACTATCGGCCGGCAGCTCTATGTGTCCCATGTGCAGAGTTTCGGGCCGGAGGGTATGGAGCTGAGGGACCTGGCTGACGGGGCACCGGTCGACTTCAGCTGAGCCGGCCAGGCGGGACGATGCGGCACAACAGGGCGACCGCGCGAGCGGTCAATGGGCAGTCGTTGTTACCGTCACTGACATGCAATCCCCGGGATCCTCCGTTGCGCTGAGCCTGCGCGGTCTGTCCAAGGCCTATGGGACGACGCTCGCCGTCGACCGGCTCGACCTCGATGTCCCGCGGGGTTCGTTCTTCGGCCTCGTGGGACCCAACGGCGCGGGCAAGACCACTACCTTGTCCATGGCCACGGGGCTGCTGCGGCCAGATGCCGGCACGGCCCACGTCCTCGGCCACGACGTCTGGTCCGACCCCGTCCGCGCGAAGCGGCTGGTCGGAATCCTGCCCGATGGCCTCCGGCTCTTCGACCGCCTGACCGGGCTGCAGCTCATCTGCTACTCGGGTCTCTTGCGCGGCATGGATCGCACCGTTGTCACTGACCGGGCCCATGAGCTGTTGGATGCACTGGGTCTGGGTGAGGCGGGCGGCACTCTGGTTGTTGACTATTCGGCCGGTATGTCGAAGAAGATCTCGCTCGCCTGTGCTCTGATCCATGCACCCCGGCTGCTGG
Source organism: Phycicoccus sp. (assembly GCA_043721655.1). Classification (GTDB taxonomy): domain Bacteria; phylum Actinomycetota; class Actinomycetes; order Actinomycetales; family Dermatophilaceae; genus UBA4719. Next base: position 1,437 of record JAYSQH010000516.1, read on the forward strand.
TCTTGGACGAGCCTTTCGAGTCTGTAGACCCCATATCGGCCACCACAATCCGTCAGATCCTCGAGGGCTATGCCGCATCGGGTGGCACGGTGATCCTGTCCAGCCACGTGATGGACCTCGTCCAGCGGCTTTGCGATCGCGTGGCCATCGTGGCGGCCGGTCAGATCCGCGCAGTGGGCACGCTCGACGACGTCCGCGCCGGCATGACGCTGGAGGAACGCTTCGTCGACCTCGTCGGCGGACAGACCGACGTCGGGGAGGGTCTGGCGTGGTTGCGAACATCGTCAGACTGAAGTGGCAGCTGCTGCGTAACGGCCTGAAGCGCAGCACACCGCAGCTCGTGGGTCTCATCCTCGGCATTCTGTACGGGCTGGCCATTCTGGTCGTTGCGTTGTCGGGCCTCATCGGCCTGAGGTTTGCGTTGCCCAGTGATGTTGCCCGGACGGCGGTCGTCATCGGAGGAAGTGCCGTGACCTTCGGTTGGGGCGTCCTGCCGGTTCTCGCCTACGGCATCGACGAGACCCTCGACCCTGCCCGCTTCGCGACGTTCGCGGTCCCTCGCCGTCAGCTTGTCCTCGGCATGCTGTTGTCGTCCCTTGTCAGCGTCCCGGCAGCGGTCACGACGATTCTGGGGCTCGCGACCGTCATCACATGGTCGCGCTCGCCGCTGGCCGTGCTCGTGGCGCCGTTGGCTGCGACAGTAGGGGTCCTCACCTGTGTGGCGTTGAGCCGGGTGACGTCAACGGCGTTCTTCGCGATGTCCCGCAACCGCAGGGGCAAAGAGCTGGTGTCCCTGCTGGTGGTCGTCCTGGCGCTGGGCGTGTCGCTGGCCGGCTCGTCGATCCAGAAGCGTTTGTCCTCGCCCGGCCTGCTGTCCGAGCTGGCCAACGTGCTCGGATGGACGCCTTTGGGCCTGGCATGGTCCGCGCCGGCCGACATCGTCGATGGCGCGATCGGGTCCGGTCTGCTGCGCCTCACCTTGGCCGTTCTCTGCCTCATCGTCGCCCTCTGGGCCTGGGACTCCTTGTTGCGACGCACCTTGGAGAATCCCCGGGGAACGTCCAGCCGTTCCGCCAAGCGTGATAGCGGACTGGGGTGGTTCGGCCGCCTGCCGGCGACGCCTTGGGGGGCGGTGGCGGCTCGTTCGAGCACCTACTGGCGGCGGGATCCTCGTTACCTCAGCTCGGTCACGCTGATGCTCCTTGTGCCGCTGGGCCTGCTGCTGCCATCGGTAACTGGGGGGGACGCCGCGTGGACGCTGGGGATGGCGCCGGCCGCCGGGTTCATGTTGGGTTGGAGTGCTCATAACGACATCGCGTATGACGGGACGGCGTTCTGGACGCATGT
>JAYSQH010000517.1:0-4978 GCA_043721655.1 Phycicoccus sp.
GGGATCTCCCGCCGCCCCGAGAGATACGCACCGGTGATGGAGTCCGGGTGCTTGAGCAGGTCTGCCACCGAGCCCGAGTGGACGACGTTGCCGCCGTGCTCCCCCGCGCCCGGGCCGATGTCGACGACCCAGTCGGCTGTGGTGATGGTGTCCTCGTCGTGCTCCACGACGATGAGGGTGTTGCCCAGGTCCCGCAGTCGGGTGAGGGTCTCGATCAGACGGTGGTTGTCGCGCTGGTGCAAGCCGATGGACGGCTCGTCCAGGACGTAGAGGACGCCGACCAGCCCGGAGCCGATCTGCGTCGCCAGCCGAATGCGCTGGGCCTCACCGCCGGAGAGGGTGCCGGCAGGGCGGTTCAGCGAGAGGTAGTCCAGGCCGACGTCGAGCAGAAAGCCCAGGCGGGCCTCGATCTCCTTGATGACCCGCTCGGCAATCTGACGCTCGCGCGTCGTGAAGTCGACCTGAGCCAGGAACTTGGCGCAGTCGGCGATCGCGAGCGCACAGATCTGGGAGATGCTCTGACCGCCGATATGGACCGCCAGCGACTCGGGCTTCAGCCGGGCCCCACCACACTCGGGACAAGGCACCTCTCGCATATAGCCCTCGTAGCGCTCACGCGACCACTCGGAGTCGGTCTCTGCGTGCCGACGTTTGACGAACGGCACCACACCCTCGAATCCCGTTGTGTAGGAACGGTCCCGGCCATAGCGGTTGCGGTACTTGACGTGGACCTTGTAGTCCTGACCGTGCAGGATCGCGTCACGCGCACGGTCGGGCAGTGCGTGCCACGGCTTGTCCAGCGAAAACTTCAGATCCTCACCCAGGGCTGTCAAGACCCGCAGGAAGTAGTCAGCAGAACCAGACCCCTGAGACCATGGCGCGATTGCACCCTCGTTGATGGAGAGGTCCTCGTCGGGGATCAACAGCTCTGGGTCAACCTCGAGCTCAGTGCCCAGCCCGGTGCACTTGGCGCAGGCGCCGAATGGGGAGTTGAACGAGAACGAGCGAGGTTCGAGCTCGTCCATGGCCAGAGCGTGGTTGTCGGGGCAGGCCATCTTCTCCGAGTACCGACGTTCACGCCCGGGGTCCTTGGGATCCAGGTCGACGAAGTCGACGATCAGGACGCCTGAGGTCAGGCCGAGGGCGGTCTCCACCGAGTCGGTCAACCGACGTTTGGCGCCTGCGTCATCACCCTTGGCGACGAGGCGGTCGATCACGATCTCGATAGTGTGCTTCTTCTGCTTTTCCAGGGTGGGCGGCTCGATCAGGGAGATGACCTCACCGTCGACGCGCGCGCGAGAGAAACCCTTGGTCTGGAGCTCGCTGAACATGTCGACGAACTCGCCCTTGCGGGCCTGCACCACCGGCGCCAACACCTGGAACCGGGTGTGTTCGGGCAGCTCCAGCAGACGGTCGACGATCTGCTGCGGGCTCTGTCTGGTGACGGCCTGGCCACACACCGGGCAGTGTGGTCGGCCGGCGCGGGCAAACAGCAGACGGAGGTAGTCGTAGACCTCCGTGATCGTGCCGACGGTGGACCGGGGGTTGCGGTTGGTCGACTTCTGGTCGATCGAAACCGCTGGCGACAGGCCTTCGATGAAGTCGACGTCGGGCTTGTCCATCTGGCCGAGAAACTGGCGTGCATAGGCACTGAGCGACTCGACATAGCGACGTTGTCCTTCGGCGAAGATCGTGTCGAAGGCCAACGACGACTTGCCCGACCCGGAGAGCCCGGTGAAGACGATCAGGCTGTTGCGTGGGAGGTCGACGGAGATATCGCGCAGGTTGTGCTCACGCGCTCCGCGCACGACAAGGCGGTCATGGTCGTAACGGGGTGGGCTGACGGTCACTTCGGGCACGTCGTCAATCGTATGTGCCCCCTCTGACATTGCTTGACAACGCCGACGAGCAACGCCATGACTGCACAACGCCTCCCACACGGCATACGGTGCTCTCATGGCTCTGGCGATCGAGGACTACGCCGTCATCGGCGACACGAACACCGCTGCCCTGGTCGGGCGGGACGGCTCGATCGACTGGATGTGCCTGCCACGGTTCGACTCTCCCTCATGTTTTGGGGCACTGCTCGGCTCGCCGGCGAACGGCCGCTGGTTGCTCGGACCGGTCGAACCGGCGAGAACCACACGGAGATACGTCGGCGACAGCTTTGTCCTAGAAACCACCCATGAGACATCCACCGGGGTGGTCCGGGTCACCGACCTCATGCCTCTCGGTGATGGTCGCGCCGACGTGGTGCGCCGGATCGAGGGCGTCGCCGGGACCGTTCGCATGCGTCATGAGTGGGTGGTCCGATTCGGCTATGGCAAGGTCCGGCCCTGGGTCAGCCGCCGGGCAGAGGACCCCGAGTTTGGCTCCGGAGAGCTGATCTCGGCCATTGCAGGCCCAGACATGCTGGTGCTGCGCGGAACTCGCCTGCCCCATGCCGTCGACGGTTGCCACGCGGATGAGTTCGATGTTGCGGCGGGCGAGTGCCTGGTCTTCTCGACAACCTGGTTCGAGTCACACCACTCGGTGCCTCCGCCGCTGGATGTAAAAGACAGGATCGAACAGACCGTCGCGCATTGGGATCGGTGGGCGGATCGATGCGACCACAGCGGGCCCTACCGCGACGCCGTGGTTCGTTCGTTGCTGGTCCTGAGGGTCCTGACCCACGGTGACACCGGGGGCATCGTGGCCGCCCCCACCACGTCCCTGCCGGAGCAGTTCGGTGGCCCGCGCAACTGGGACTACCGCTTCTGCTGGCTTCGCGACGCATCGCTCACCCTTGAGGCGCTGCTGAGATCGGGCTATGACGAGGAGACCGTGCTCTGGCGCAACTGGCTCCTGCGCGCCGTCGCGGGGGACCCCAAGGACATGCAGACCATGTATGCCGTCGACGGGTCCCGTGAGCTCCCCGAGAGGGAGCTGAGTCACCTTGCGGGGTATGCCGACTCGAGACCCGTCCGGGTGGGTAACGGCGCAGTCGACCAACGTCAGACGGACGTTCTGGGAGAGGTGATGTCTGCCCTCGCCCTGGCCCGCGACCAAGGTCTGGAGGACTCCCGCGAGTCGTGGGCGCTCCAGCGTGCGCTGGTCGTGAACCTGGGCAGGCACTGGCGCGAGCCGGACAACGGCCTGTGGGAGGTCCGGGGACCGATGCGCCACTTCACCCACTCACGGGTGATGGTGTGGGTGGCGTTCGACCGCGCCATCAAAGCCGTTGAGCACCACGGGCTCCGGGGTCCGGTGGACACCTGGCGCACGCTGCGGGACGAGGTGCGCGCAGAGGTGATGGAACGTGGATACAACGTGCAGAGAGGTTGCTTCACCCAGCACTACGACACCACCGAGGTAGATGCGGCACTGCTGGTCCTGCCCGCCGTCGGCTTCATCGCGGCTGACGACCCCAGGTTCCTCGGGACGGTCCGTGCCGTCGAAGAGGACCTGATCCGCGACGGACTTGTGCTTCGCTACAGAACGACCGCCGGGGTCGACGGACTGCCTGGCGACGAACACCCGTTCCTGGCCTGTTCCTTCTGGCTTGTCACTGCCTACGCTCTTGCTGGCCGCCGAGATGACGCGCATGCCCTCATGCGTCGACTCATAGCGCTGGCAAATGACGTCGGTCTGTTGTCCGAGGAGTACGACCCCGGTCAGGCCCGGATGGCCGGGAACTTCCCCCAGGCGTTCTCGCACCTGGCGCTGATCGGCGCCGCCCTCGCGCTTCACGACGCCGACCAGGCCGTCCCTGTCGAGCATGGGTCCTCTGACGATGCGCCTGTCCACAATGGACATGTCGAAAGGACTTCGAGCTGATGAACACCTCCTCCCACCTGTCAGAGAACCTGGCCTTGCTGGCGCACGAGACCACTGAGCTCGTGCGGACAGCGTCGGGTCTGGATGACGACGCACTCAGCGGCGCCAGCCTGTGCGAGGGCTGGACCCGCGCTCACGTCCTGTCGCACATCACCCGCAACGCCGACGGGTTGGGAAACCTGGTCAGCTGGGCCACCACGGGCGTCCCCCGTGCCATGTACGCCTCACCCGAGGCGCGTGACGCGGACATCGCGATCGGCGCCAGCCATGGGGCTCAGGTGATCCTCGCCGATCTGGAGGACTCCGCGGCGCGGTTTGCCGACGCGGCCAAGGGTTTGTCCGGAGCGCCAGAGCAGGCCGAGGTCGAGATGCGCCATGGGCGCACGGTGCTCGGTGGTCAGCTGCCGACTGTGCGGCTGATGGAGGTCGTCATCCATCACGTCGACCTGGACGCCGGCTACACGTTTGCCGACTCGGATCCTGGGTTCGTCAGGCGGGCAGTGGGGATCAGCGTCGAGCGGATGAAGCCGGTCGGTCAGGCTCCTTCGGTCACGCTGTGCGGTGCCGAAGGCGACACCTGGACCATCGGTGACGGCGCCCAGGTCGTCACCGGGAGCAACGCCGCACTGTTGTCATGGCTGACCAGAGGACGTGCCGCAGGGGTGTTCAGCGACGCTCCGCTCCCAGCTTTGCCCTCCTGGGGCTGAGCGCCCGCACGGTCCCGCCACGACCGAACACCCCTCCGGTACCGTTTCCTCGACCTGAGCCCGCCGAGACGGTCTCGCCGAGGTGTTCGGACGGACGTGGACGACCGCCTAGGGGGAGATGCCCGCCGGCGAACCCCTGCGACGGATCAGCCCCCGGACATCATTGGGCGGAATCACGTCGCCTTCGCGAAGGCCAACGACTCCGGCCCTGCGAGCGAAAGCGACCGCCGTGAGTGCGGAGTGGACGTTGAGCTTGTGCAGAATGCTCTGGATATGGGTGCGGACGGTGTTCGGCGAGACGTGCAAGAGCCTCCCGATCTCGATTCGGGACAGTCCTTCTATCAGGCAGCGCAACACGTCGAGCTCCCGCGCCGTGAGAATTGCTATGGCATCGGCCTCAGGTGTCGATGACTTGCCTTGATCCGAAAGGGCGACCAGGACGCGGGTCAACAGCG
>JAYSQH010000518.1:0-1545 GCA_043721655.1 Phycicoccus sp.
CACCCCGGGCGACCATCGACTCGACGGCGTCAAGGGCTGCGAGCAGGTCGTCGCTGGTGGGAACCCTTGGCAGCACAGGGCGTTCGGGTTCGCGACGGCGACCCGAGAGACGAGCGAACAGATCACTCAGCGCCATGGTGTCAATTCTCTCCGGAGACCCGGGTCAGCTGCCAGCGCCTGGGGTCCTGTCGATATCGAGCGAGCCGTGGGCGACCTTGGGGTCCTGGCGCTCGACCCGGGCGAGGTAGTCACGGGACTTGCTGACCTCGGTCTCGAGGGTGCCGATGGTGGCGGCCATACTGTCCAGGGCCTGCACCTTGAACGTGTCGATCGCGTTCATCGTGGCGTAGATGTTCTGGAAGGCGGCCTGCAGCTGCGGCAACCCGATCGTGGCGGATGCGGCCTGCTCCTGGATGGCGACCGAGTTGTCGCGCAGCATCTCGGAGGTGCGCTCGATCAGGCCGGACGTGGTGCTGTTGAGGGCCGTGATCTGGGTGAGCACGAGCTTCTGGTTGCCAAGCGCCTGGGCCACCATGACCGCCGTGCGCAACGCCGAGATCGTCGTGGTGGAAGCCCGGTCGACGCCCTTGATCAGCTCGATGTTGTTCTTGATGACGATGTCGATGGCCAGATAGTTCTGGATCGACACGGCCAGCTGGGTCAGCAGGTCCTGGTGCTTCTGGCGGACGTAGAACTGCACGTCGTCCCGCAGGGCTTTGGCCTTGTCAGGGTTGATGGCCTCGATGTCGGCGATCGCGGCCGCCAGGCGCGCGTCGAGGCGTTCGGCGACGTAGACGTACTGGTTGAGCCGGCCCATCGCCTCCCACAGCTGCTGTTTCTCCATGTTGAGCGCGGCATTGTCCTTGCCGAGCTCGTCCTGGCCGTCGCGCAGCGCGTGCAGGATCGCGTCGAGGTGGCTCTCGGCACTCTGGTACTTGCGGAAGTAGTCGTTCACCTTGTCGCCGAACGGGATCATGCCGAAGAGCTTCTTGGGGGCCGAGGCATCCTTCGGGTCGAGGTCCTCCACGGTGCGGCGCAGCTCGAGCAGGGTCCCGCCGACCTTTGAGCCCTCGGCGAGTCCGCCCTCCTGCATCGCTTTGACGGGTGACTTCAGCAGGCTGTTGGAGGTCTCGGCGGCCCGGCGGATGTCTTCGTCGCCCATCGTGCGCACGTCCGTCGCCTTGGCTGCAAACTCGGGCGAACGCGCCGTGGCCGACATCAACGACGCAAGATAGCCCTCGACCTTGGCGTCCAGACCCGGAAGGGCCGCAGCCTCAACGGCCGGAGCGAGCGAGGGCGCTGCGGTGGCCGTCACTGCCTGGACCGGCGCCGGCGCCGTAAGCGTGAGAACGGACTCGCTGGCCGCAGGCGCCTGGAGCGGCTGGCTGGCTGACTGGCTCGACGTGGCCGGTTCTGTCATCGCTGTCCCTGTCTGTGCGAACGTCTATGAGCCTGTACCCCTGTTGACGTTTGGCCAATCTACGCGGTTCCCGCCTGCAGCGGCGGCGCATTCGCGTGTCACGATGAGGGTCCATGCGAATGTTT
>JAYSQH010000519.1:0-2294 GCA_043721655.1 Phycicoccus sp.
GGCGAGGCGATCCGTCTGGATGACGCAACGCTCGGTTTCGACCGCGACTGAGCGCACGGCACCAGAACGGCAGCATCAGCGGGGCGGGCCTTCGGGTCCGCCCCGTCTCTTGTGACCAAAACGACCCGGTCGGAGCGGCGCAATACCGATTTGGATGCTATGGGTCCAGGCAGTAACCTTGTTCACTGTGCCTGGGCTCTCCCGGGCGCGAGAGCCTGACCAGATCCGCATCGTGCTCCTCCAGGAGTGCAGGCGGGTGACGATCGGGTTCGAACCTCCCGCCGGGCAGTCCGCGCCATTCCTCTTTGGGGTGAGCCGGAAAGTGCAGGGGGGAGCTCCTTGTCCGAGCTCCGGAGCCTCACGGTTCAGAGCCCGGACCAGGACATCCACAAGGATGTTCGGGTCGGCCACAGTGTGGTTCAGCCTCGGACAGACGACATTCACGACGTACGGAGAATCAGTGCCTACGATCAACCAGCTGGTCCGCAAGGGCCGCCAGGACAAGGTCAGCAAGACCAAGACCCCGGCGCTCAAGGGCAGCCCGCAGCGCCGTGGTGTGTGTACCCGCGTGTACACCACCACCCCCAAGAAGCCGAACTCTGCCCTCCGCAAGGTCGCCCGTGTGCGCCTCACCGGTGGCATCGAGGTCACGGCATACATCCCGGGTGTCGGTCACAACCTGCAGGAGCACTCGATCGTGCTCGTGCGTGGTGGCCGGGTGAAGGACCTCCCCGGAGTCCGTTACAAGATCGTTCGCGGCTCCCTTGACACCCAGGGTGTCAAGAACCGCAAGCAGGCCCGCAGCAAGTACGGCGCGAAGATGGAGAAGAAGTAATGCCACGTAAGGGCCCCGCCCCGAAGCGGCCACTCGTCGTCGACCCGGTCTACGGTTCGCCGCTGGTCACCCAGCTGGTCAACAAGATCCTGATGGACGGCAAGAAGTCCATCGCCGAGACGATCGTCTACGGCGCACTTGAAGGCGCCCGCGCCAAGAACGGTGCCGACCCGGTCGTCACGCTCAAGCGCGCCCTCGACAATATCAAGCCAGCCCTCGAGGTCAAGAGCCGCCGCGTCGGCGGAGCGACCTACCAGGTGCCGGTCGAGGTCAAGGGCGGTCGCCCGACCACGCTGGCTCTGCGCTGGATGGTCGGCTACTCGCGTCAGCGTCGCGAGAAGACGATGACCGAGCGCCTGATGAACGAGATCCTCGACGCGAGCAACGGCTTGGGCGCCGCGGTCAAGCGCCGCGAGGACACCCACAAGATGGCCGAGTCCAACAAGGCCTTCGCGCACTACCGCTGGTAGCACTTCTGCTGGTGCGGGCCGGCTTTCGCCAGCCTGCACCAGGCACACCTGCGGACGTGAGTCAGCGGCCGGGCAACCGGCCCGGACCCCGTTCGCCCCCACATCACCACCCTCGAGACTGAGACGAGAAAAGACACCGTGGCACTCGACGTCCTTACGGACCTGACCAAGGTCCGAAACATCGGCATCATGGCTCACATCGATGCCGGCAAGACGACGGCCACCGAGCGGATCTTGTTCTACACCGGCATCACCTACAAGATCGGCGAGGTCCACGACGGCGCAGCCACGATGGACTGGATGGAGCAGGAGCAGGGGCGCGGCATCACGATTACGTCGGCCGCGACGACCACCTTCTGGGACGACCACCAGATCAACATCATCGACACCCCGGGCCACGTGGACTTCACCGTCGAGGTCGAGCGTTCGCTGCGTGTCCTGGATGGCGCCGTCGCCGTCTTCGACGGCAAGGAAGGCGTCGAGCCGCAGTCCGAGACCGTATGGCGCCAGGCCGACAAGTACGACGTCCCCCGCATCTGTTTCGTCAACAAGATGGACAAGCTCGGCGCGGACTTCTACTTCACCGTCAAGACGATCATCGAGCGCCTGGGCGCCACCCCGTTGGTCATCCAGCTTCCGATCGGCGCCGAGAACGACTTCATCGGCATCGTCGACCTGATCCAGATGCGCGCGCTCACCTGGCGTGGTGAGGTCAAGATGGGTGACGACTACACCGTTGAGGAGATTCCCGCCCACCTGGTCGAGAAGGCCGCGAAGTACCGCCACGACCTGCTCGAGAGGGTCGCCGAGGCTGACGACGTGCTGCTGGAGAAGTACCTCGCCGGCGAGGAGCTCACCGTTGCCGAGATCAAGGGAGCGATCCGCAAGCTCACGATCGCCTCTGAGATCTACCCGGTGTTGTGTGGCTCCGCGTTCAAGAACAAGGGCATCCAGCCCATGCTCGACGCCGTGATCGACTTCCTCCCCTC
>JAYSQH010000520.1:0-1540 GCA_043721655.1 Phycicoccus sp.
ATGCGTGACCTGGGGTTCGAGGACTACCTACGCCAGGGCCCGTTGGATGCGGTTCGGGTGGTGCGCGAGATCACCGGCGCTGCCGAGGTCAACACCGTCTCTGTGTGTCTCGGCGGCACGCTGACCGCCATCGCCCTGGCGCACAACGCCGCGATCGGCGATCGTTCGATCAAGTCCGCGACGTTCCTGAACACGCACACTGACTTCAGCACACCGGGCATGCTCGGCATCTTCACCGATGAAGCCACGGTCGCGGGGCTCGAGAAACAGATGGCCAAGCAGGGCTTTCTCGACTCCGACAAGATGGCCCACACCTTCGATGCCTTGCGGGCCAACGACCTGATTTTCCAGTACGTCGTCAACAACTGGCTGCTGGGCAAGAAGCCGCCGAGCTTCGACCTGCTGGTCTGGAACAAGGACAGCACCCGGATGCCGGCCAAGATGCACTCCGAGTACCTCAGGTCGTGCTATCTCAAGAACCAGTTCGCGCTGGGTGAGTTCGAGATCGACGGCCAGAAGCTCGAGCCGGGAAAGGTCGACATCGACACCTACGTGCTGGCGGCTGTTGAGGACCACATCGTGCCTTGGGTCTCCGGCTACAAGACCACTCAGCTGCTCGGCGGCAACAACCGCTTCGTACTGAGCACGTCAGGACACATCGCCGGGATCGTCAACCCACCCGGCCCCAAGCCCAAGCACTGGACCAACGAGGCACACCCGGTCGATCCGCAGGAGTGGAAGGACAACGCCCAGCTCCAGGACGGCACCTGGTGGGAGGACTGGACCGTTTGGATCGCCAAACAGGGCGGCCCCAAGGTCGCCGCCCGCGCCAAGCTCGGCAGCAAGAACTACCCGCCGATGGAGGCTGCGCCCGGGAGCTACGTGCGCGCTCGCGCGTGAGCCCGGCACGATCGATAGGCGTCGACTCGCGGTTGCGCTCCGTCCACGGTCTCCACATCACCATGCGGGTGCGGGGCGAGGGCAGGCCGCTGCTGCTGATCAACGGGATGACTCGCCCGCTGCAGAGCTGGGAGCCGTTCACGCAGGAGCTTCGCGGGCGAACTCTTGTCAGCTTCGACGCACCCGGCGTGGGTGACAGCCCCACGCCCGTGCTGCCACTGTCCATCCCCGGGCTCGCCACACTCGCGGTCGCGGTACTCGACGCTGCTGGCCTCTATGACGCGGACGTCCTCGGGTTCTCCCACGGCGGTGCGGTGGCTCAGCAGCTGGCCGTCGACTTCCCCAGCCGGGTCCGCCGGTTGGTTCTGGTCGCGACCTCCTGCGGCGTCGGGGCGACTCCCGGCCGCAGGCGAGACCTCCTGGCCGGTCTGGGGACCCCTGCTGGTGCGAGTGCCTGGCCGCAGGCCGACCCCATAGGCCTGTTCTGGCAGTCGTTGGCCTTCTCGAACTGGTCGAGCATCCCGTTCCTGGGAGCCATCAGCGCTCCCACGCTGGTCGTGTCCGGCAAACGCGACCGCGTCGTGCCCCCTTCAAACGGCAGGGTCCTGGCCGGACGCATCCCGGGCGCGTCTTTGGTGAT
>JAYSQH010000521.1:0-1557 GCA_043721655.1 Phycicoccus sp.
ATCTAACACTATTCATCCGAAGTCACTTCGGGTCAAAAGCGTTGAGGAGACCACCATGGCCCAGCAGACCACTGACGCCCAGCCACTGACTGCGCTCTACCGGCCCGCCGGATCGGCGCCGGCGACGTGGGCGATGGGTTCCCTGTTCGAACAGCTGCTCAGCGGCCGTGAATCCGGTGGAGCCATGGGCATGTCACTGGTCACCCAGCCACCGGGCATCGCCACCCCGCTCCACCGACACACCCGCGAGGCGGAGGCGTTCTTCCTCCTGGACGGATCCATGACCTACCAAGCCGGTGAGCAGACCTTCCGTCTGTCCGCGGGAGACTTCATCTGGCTGCCGGTGGGTCTGCCGCACGCTTTCCGGGTAACCGGCTCGACCCCGGTGCGATTCCTGGGTCTCACCACACCCGGAGACCTCATGGCCCTGTATGACGAAGTTGGCGTCCCCGCCGCCGAGCGTCGGCTCCCTGGCAGTGATGGCCGCCCGATGGGCGAGGAGATCGCTCGCTGGAACGAAGTCGGACCACGCTACGGGCTTCAGGTGGTCGGCCCCCCAATCCCCGAAGAGACATGACCTGACCCGCCTTCGACGCCCCGATCCCTGAACGGCACACGAGACGCGAACCACTCGCCGTGCTTCACCGCGGCCTTCGTCCGGTGACGTACGGTTGGGTAGTTAAGTCCGACCACGAGTGGTCGAGCGAGTCCTGGCGTAACCCGGAGGATTTCGGCATGGCAGTGTCAGTGATCTCGTCCATCGATGACCCGGACCCCATCGATGACCCGGACCCTATCGATGGTGTGATCACAGGGGTGCATGATCCGCGCCGGCTCAAGGCCGTCGCCGACGCAGACCTAGCAGGCCACCTGGGCGACCCCGATCTGGATGCGGTGGTTGCCACCCTGCGCCTGGCCTGCCAGTCACCGATCGTCGTGGTGAACATCGTCGGTGTCGGCCTGCAGACCTATGCGGCAGAGGTTGGTGTCGGGGCACCATGCACCTCGGTGCCGGACGGGCTGTCCTTTTGTGCCGAGGTGGTTGACACGGGTCGGGCCATGACCGTCTCGGATGCCGCCGCGCACGCCGTCTACTCCCAGAACCCGATGGTGCTCGCCGGCGCCGTCGGTGCGTACGCAGGGGTCCCGCTTGTCGATAACGGCATCGTTCTGGGCAGCGTGGCAATCTTCGACGCGCACGCGCGAGTATTCTCCGCAGACGTCCTGGATATCCTTCGGCATCAAGGGAAACTGGCTGGGTCTGTGCTCGCACTGCGCCGGTCGGCCCGCATGGACGCGTTGACCGGGTTGCCCAACCGTGCCCTTTACGATGACCGCCTCGCCGGGGCCTTGGCTCGACTTGAGCGTCACGGCGGGATGGTCTGCGTCATGTACCTCGACATCGACGGCTTCAAGATCATCAACGACACCTTCGGGCATGGTGTGGGCGACGACATCCTTGTCGAACTTGGGAGGAAACTGACCAGCGTGCTGCGCCCCACCGATACGTTGGCGCGCTTCGGTGGGGATGAGTTCGTGATCCTCTGCGAGGACCTC
>JAYSQH010000522.1:0-7164 GCA_043721655.1 Phycicoccus sp.
ACGACGTGCGCACCTGCGATCGGGACGTCATAGCGACGAAGCAGCTCGATGATGCCCACCGGCGTGCACGGCAGCGGCGCGGGCTTGCCCAGGACAAGACAGCCGAGGTTGTAAGGGTGCAGCCCGTCGACGTCCTTCTCGGGGTCCACCCTGGAGAGGAGCGCAAGCTCGTCCAGCCCCGTGGGCTGCTGCACGAGGTATCCGGTGCACGCCGGGTCGGCGTTGAGCTGGTCGATGATCGCCTCGACCTCGGACTGGCTGGCACCAGTCGGGAGGTCATGCCGGATGCTGGCGATGCCGACCTCAGCGCAGTCCTGGTGCTTCGCATTGACGTACCACCGGGTGCCAGGGTCCTCGCCCACCCGCACCGTCCCGAGGCCGGGGACGATGCCACGGTCGGCGAGCGCCGCGATACGGCCCTTCAGCTCGTCCTTGATAGTCGCCAGGGTCGCCTTGCCGTCGAGAGTCCTAGCAGTCATGACCGGAATCTTTCCACAGGCAACGAGCGACCCCCCTACGCGACCCCCAGGGGTGACAAACTGCAGGGCAAGGACGTCCCGCGGAAGCGAGCAGGACTCCGAAGGACACGCCGCAGACGCGGCAGAAGGACATACGGCGAGTGCAGCAACCAAGGGGGACCGGTCAGTGCTGGTCAACGGAGCGCACGCCCAACCTCCCGTGGGGGAGAGTGACGCTCCGGAGGGCTACGAGGACCTCGAACGGATCGACCAGGGCGGGTTTGCCACCGTCTACCGTGCCCGCGATACCCGCTTCGACCGGACGGTCGCCCTCAAGGTGCTGCGCGCGGACACTCTCAACGACCGTCAGCTCCGACGTTTCCGCGCCGAGTGCCTTGCCACCGGCCGTGTCTCTTCGCACCCGAACATCGTGACGGTCTACGACGCCGGCACGACGCTCGGCCATCGCCCCTGGCTGGCCATGGAGTACTGCTCGGGCGGCTCGCTGGCGAACAGGGTCGCCGCGCAGGGTCCGTTGCCGGTGGCCGACGTCATCTCGATCGGCGCGCGACTGTGCAGCGCCTTGCAGGCAGCTCACCACGCCGGAATCCTGCACCGCGACGTCAAGCCACAGAACGTGCTGCTCACCTCATATGGTGAGCCGGCCCTGGCCGACTTCGGGATCGCCAGCGTTGTCATCGAGGGCGACACCGTCACGGAGACCGCGGCGTACACAGTCGTGCATGCCGCACCCGAGATCCTCGAGGGCAAGGTGGCGACCCCTGCGGCCGACCTCTACTCGCTTGGCTCCACCCTCTACACGCTGCTGGCCGGACGGGCTCCCTTCGCGCAGGAGGCACGCACCGGCCTCGCCCCGCTGGTCACCCGCATCATGCGCAACGACCTTCCTGCGATCCGGCGATCCGGAGTGCCTCCCGAGCTCGAACAGCTCCTGCGCACGTGCATGGCCGCCAAGCCCCAGGACCGTCCCTCCTCAGCCGCCGGGCTCGGGGTCATGCTGGCCAGGCTGGGCCAACATCTCGCGGCTGAGTCGCAAGCCGTGGCTGCGGCCGTGACCCCCTGCCCTGCCCCACCTGCCCATGGCCCCGGGGCCCGGTCGTTTGGCCCAAACCGCCTGCTGCTCATCCTGGGCGGCACGCTCACAGCTCTGCTGGCGCTGTTCACCGGCTGGGGGATCGTCCATCCCGCGACCGAGGCCGGTCGGCCGTCCAGGGGAAGCGTGGTCGCAGGAGCCGCACAGGCTGCCGCCAGGTACACCCCCAGGGATGTGGTCGTGCGCCCAGGCCCGGGCAAAGGAGAGGTGATCGTGTCGTGGAGTATGCCGATCCGCCCCGACGTGGTGGCCACGGTGATCTTCGAAGGACCGGACGTTGCCAAGGCCAGGGGGGTCGTCAACTATGTTACGAGCCCGGATGCCGCACCACAGGCAACGCTGCGCGGACTGCCCAGCGGTCAGCGGGTGTGTCTGTCCGTGGCCCATCTGGTGTCGCTCGACAAGGTGGTCATCAACGCCGTCGGGCGACCTGGCTGCGCCCTCCCCCGCTGACAACCGGCCCCGGTCGCCCTCAGTGCGCGAAGTGGCGGGTGCCGGTGAAATACATGGTGACGCCGGCTGCGGCGGCTGCCTCGATGACCTCCGCGTCACGCATCGAGCCGCCGGGAGCGACCACAGCCCGCACACCGGCGTCGAGCAGGATCTGCAACCCGTCCGCGAACGGGAAGAACGCGTCCGAGGCCGCCACGGAGCCGGCCGCGCGATCAGCACCAGCGCGCTTCACCGCCAGGTGGCAGGAGTCCACCCGGTTGACCTGGCCCATGCCGATTCCGACGCCGGCTCCGTCCTTTGCCAACAGGATGGCGTTTGACTTGACCGAGCGAACGGACCGCCAGGCGAAGGCCAGGTCCGCCATCAGTGCCGTGTCGGCCGGATCGCCGCTGACGAGCGTCCACATCGTTGGATCGTCGCCGCCCGTCACCTCGCCGCCTGCCCCGCTTTCGACGACGGCGTCGATCTTGTCGCGGGTCTGCATCAGGACGCCGCCACTCACCGCTCGGAAGTCGATCTGCTCGGCGCCGCGCTCCATGCCCTCGGGCAGCTTCAGGAGACGAATCGCCTTCTTGCGCTTGAGGATCTCCAGCGCCTCCGGGTCATAGCCCGGGGCGACGACGACCTCCGTGAACCCCTGGGCAACCTGCTCGGCCATCGCCGCTGTGACAGCTCGGTTGGTGGCGATGACCCCGCCGTATGCCGACTGCGGGTCGCACGCGTTGGCGCTCCGGTAGGCCTCGGCGATGTCGACGCCGACCGCTATCCCGCAGGGGTTGGCGTGCTTGATAATGGCGACCGTCGGCTCAGAGTGGTCGTAGGCCGCGCGCTGGGCTGCATCCGCGTCGATGTAGTTGTTGTAGGACATCTCCTTGCCATGAAGCTGCTCGGCAGTGGCGATGCCCGGGCGCCAGTGGGCATAGAGAGCGGCCTTCTGGTGCGGGTTCTCGCCATAGCGAAGAACGGTCGCCCTGTCCCACGTCGCGCCGACCCATGCCGGGAAGCCGGTCCCGTCACCAGTGTCGACGAGGACGTTGCCCATCCAGCTGGCGACCGCGAAGTCGTAGCTGGCCGTGTGGACGAACGCCTCTGCCGCAAGTGTCTTTCGCTGTTCGAGGGTGAAACCTCCACCACGGACGGCAACCAGCACCGAGCCGTAGGTCGCAGGGCTGGTCACGATGGCGACGCACGCGTGGTTCTTGGCCGCGGCTCGCACCATCGACGGACCTCCGATGTCGATCTGCTCGATGCACTCCTCCTGCGAGGCGCCCGAGCCGACGGTGTCGGTGAACGGGTAGAGATTGGACACGACGAGGTCGAACGGCTCGATGCCGAGATCGGCCAGCTGCGCGACGTGGTCAGGGTTGCGCATGTCGGCCAGGATCCCGGCGTGGATGGTGGGATGCAAGGTCTTGACCCGGCCGCCCAGACATTCGGGAAATCCCGTAAGGTCCTCGACCCTGGTCACGGGGATGCCGGCGTCAGCGATCCGCGAGGCCGTCGACCCCGTTGACACCAGGGCGACCCCGGCATCGTGCAGACCCTGCGCCAGAACCTCGAGGCCCGTCTTGTCATAGACCGAGATGAGTGCTCGCTGAACGGCGCGCTTGCCGGAAGCCTTCGAGTCGCTCACGGGATGGTGACCTTTCGCTCGGTGACGGTGAAACCTTGGCGAACCATCCGGCCCACGTAGTCGACGAGCATCTGACGCTCGGCGATCTTGATGCGTTCATGCAGCGTCTGGACGGTGTCATCGCCCTGCACCCCGACAGCGGTCTGAGCCACGACCGGTCCGGTGTCGACGCCGGAGTCGACGACGAACAACGTGCAACCGGTGACCTTCACGCCATAGTCGAGTGCTTCCTTGGGGCCATGCATGCCGGGGAATGACGGCGACAGCGCCGGGTGGGTGTTGACCGTGCGTCCACCGAACTGGCTCAGGAACGCCTCACCGGTGAGCTTCATGAAGCCGGCCAGGACCACGAGCTCCGGGCGGAATCCCGCCACCTGCGACATGAGCGCGGCATCCCAGTCAGCGCGGGTTGCGAAGTCGGCGACCCGGCATACGAAGGTGGGTATCCCTGCCCGCCGTGCGCGCGACAGGGCCTCGATGTCGTCGCGATCGGCGCCGACCGCTGCGATCCGGACGCCGTAGGCCGGGTCTGTTATGGCGTCGATGAGCGCCTGCAGGGTGGTGCCTGTGCCCGACACGAGGACGACGATCGAGCTGGCAGCCGACCCTGCGTCCGTCGATGTCGTCACGAGGGGAGACGATATCGGACGACCGCATCTGCTCAACCCGCCCGTCTCATGCGGTCCTCAGCGGGTGATGCCTCAGCGCCTGACAACGCGCAGGTGGCTGAGCGAAACGACGATCATCGCGCCGAACAACAGCTCGCCCAGGACGGCCACTCCGAACATCAGCGACGGCGCTCCGACCAGGCTGAGCCGGGCGGCGCCAAGCGAACCGCCCGCGAGCAGGCTTGCCAGCGTCAGGGTCAGCGCGGCCACGACACACGCCGAGGCTGCGACTCTCGCCTTGACCTGCCAGGAGGAGAGACGAGCCACCGAGCGCACGGCTCGCCAGCCGACCAGGGCTCCGGCGGCAACCGGGACAAGGGCAAAGAGCCACAGACCATCAGGCAAAGGTCCCGGATCCGGCAGAGCACCCATGCCCGGTATCAGCGGGAGCAGGCCAGGGTTCGAGCTCGACCAGGTGATGGACGTGCCCTGACCGACGGCAAAGCCGGGCCCTGCCATCCATGATGCCGCCCAGAGCCCGACATTGGGCAGAGCCAGGAACTGGCCCAGGCTGAGCACGCCGACGCCGACCGGATCAGCGCCGAGGGTGTCGTACAGCTGGCCGATCCGGCCTAGGTGCGCCACGACCATGCCGACGGTCAGCGCCACGCCGGCGATAAACACCATCAGAGCCCCGCCCAGTCCCGGGCGCATCGCCCTGCGCAGGTTCACGGGGATGCGCGTGTGCAGCCCTGCGTTCAGGCGAGGAGCGAGAGAAGCGACGTCGCCCCGGAACTCGAGCGCCAGGGCAGCCAGCACAGCGAGCGACCCGACGACAGCCGTGCCCAGGACGGATCCCGGAACCGACGCGTGAAGAGGGTGCCCGGCGGTCGCCAGGGAGACGAGCAGTCCCACCGCGGCATACGAGGCAACAAAGACCAAGGCCGTGTCTGCGACGTCCCGACGCACGCCTCCCAGAGCGTCGAACCTGCGCGGCCGCCCAGCGTCGAGCTCCGCCAGGACCCGGCGTACGGCGATGATCGCGACGCCCAGCGGGATCGCGGTCAACAACCACGGCACCAGCGAGATCGTGGCCGCGCCGGAGCCCAGCGGGGCTCCGTTGGCCAGCAACCAGAGGCTGGAGCCGACGGACAGGGCTCGGGTCCAGTCCACTGTGCTCTCGGCGCTGGCGACCCAGACGAGCAGCGCCGGCATGGCGATGATCGCCATCGACACCACTGCTGCTCCGACACCGGCCACCGCCGAGCGCCACCGAAGAGATCCGCCGGGCGGTCCGTTCGAGGGCTTGGCTGAGTAGGTGATCCGGCGATCGCGATGGAGCAGACTCATGGGGTCTCCATGGTCGCCGCTGACGACGCCAGGACGGGAAGGGCGCGCCGACGAAGCTGAGATTGCCACGAAGGAAGCGGCAACCGAAAGCCGCCCGCGGGCGTCTGGCCGTGTGACAGCGCAATCGGACAGCGCAGTCAGACAAGACAGCCGGACACCGCACGAGCAGGAGGTGAGCGTGACACGCAGCCAGGACAGCGAGGCGGAGTTCGACGAGTTCTACCGGTGGAGCGCACACAAGGTGATTCACCTCGTCTACGCCTCCACCGGCGACCTCACCCTCGCGCAGGACTGCACCCAGGAAGCGTTCAGCCGCGCCTGGCAGCAGTGGTCCAAGGTCAGCGCGTATGACGACCCGCTGGCCTGGGTGCGCACCGTCGCCCGTCGCCTGGCCATCTCCGCATGGCGCAAGAAGACCAACCAGAACCGCGCGCACGTCCGACATGGGTTCCAGGCCAGCGCCCCCGGCCCCAGCGAGGACCGCGTGGCGGTGATGACTGCCCTGAGCAAACTGTCCGGACCGGTACGCACCGCCGTCACCCTGCATTACCTCGCCGACCTGAGCATCGACCGGATCGCCCACGAGACGAACACCCCCGCAGGCACCATTAAGGCGCGCCTGCACCGCGGCCGGCAACAGCTGGCCCAGAGCCTGCGTACCGAGGAGTCCCGCCATGAATGAACCGCAGGACTGGACGCCAGCCGATGACGAGGTCGTCCGTGGCGCACTCAACACCCTTCGCCTGGACGCAGAGGCACTGCCGCTGGCCGACGTCCGGTTCGTCAAGGCCCGCGGAGTCGCCCGTCGACGCCGGGCTCAGGTGGTCGGCGTCGCGTCGGCCGCCGCCGTGGTGGCCGCCATCACCTTCGTCGGCTTCCACAACCTCGGAAGCAACCAGGGGCTCGACCTGCGTCCGGCGGCACCGAGCGCCACGGCACCCAGCGCCACCAGCTCCACGGAGCCGCTGGCCGCTCCCGGCCCACTGCTGGTGGCGGCCGAGTGGCAGCGCGCGCTGGAGCTCAAAGGGACGGTCAGGCTCGGCGCCATGACGTCCGGCAAGGGCGTGTCGACCTGTCACAGCCCACCCGGTACGCAGTTCGCGATCGGGTTTGCGACCACTGCGTCGTCCGGGTTCTACGCGGTCCAGGGGACCTACCGCGCCACCTCGCCCGATGCCGGCGACGCCGCAGCCGCGAAGGCGGCGAGCCAGACCCTCGTCTGCGGCGAGCAGTCCGGGCCGGGCAGGGAGATCTGGAGGGTCGAGGCAGACGCCGCGTGGCCGAAGGTGTTCAGCAGCGCCACCGCCGACGGCAAGAGCTGGTTCATCGTGGCCCACCAAGGGGCGCTGACCTCCCTGATCGGGCTGAGTGACCCCCTCCTGGGTGGCGCCAGCACGGAGGCTCCGCACTTCACCTTGGCCCAGATCCAGGCAATGGCGCGGGTGGCCCAACAGCATCTAGTACAGGAGGTCGAACGCGGCACGCCCCGATGATCACTCGTGAGGTGGGGGGGTGCTGAGGTGGGGGAGTATGACGGGTCGGTCACCT
>JAYSQH010000523.1:0-4974 GCA_043721655.1 Phycicoccus sp.
GTGGGTTACGCGCAGTCGACGGCGGGCTTCACCGCCTTCGCGCGGCTGGTCGGGGAGGTCTCGACGCGAACCATCGGTTATGCCTTCGCTGCGAACACGGCGACCATCGTCCTGCTGCAACTACTGGTGCTGCAGCGCATCGAGGGCCGTCGTCGCACCCGGGTGATCCTCGTCCTGTCGGCGTTGTGGGCGCTGTCATGGTTGATGACCGGACTCTCCGGCCTGTCGCCCGCCAGCCCGATGGCGGCCGCGCTGATCATCGGCGGCAGCGCGGTGTTCGCGCTCGGCGAGACCCTGCTCCAGCCGACCATCCCGGCGATCACCAACGACCTGTCGCCCGATCATCTGCGCGGGCGTTACAACGCAGTCATGGCCGGCGCCTTCCAGCTGGCGGCTGTCACCGGCCCGGTCGTGGCCGGGGTGATGCTCGGCGCCCGCTTCAACGTGGAGTTCATCGTCATGCTGATCCTTGGCTGTGCCCTGATGGCCTTCATCGCGCTCGCCGTCGAGCGCCGGATTCCGCCGCAGGCCAACGGGATCAGGACTCCGGCGGCGGAGCTCAGCCAGGTGTGATCCCCCACGATGCCGCGAACTCCTGGCCCGGCTCGAGGACGAGCAGGTCGTCGCAGGAGTTGAAGGCATCCGGCGGGCAGGTCATCGGCTCCACCGCGATGCCGCTGGTCCGCCGGGTCGCCGGTGGCAGCGAGTCTCCGGTGAAGACCTGGAGCCACCGGTATGCCGTGGCGTCGGCCCAGACGGTGACCTCCCTGCCGGACCGGGGATGGGTGAGAGTGACCCGCCAGCGGCCATCGGCGTCGGCGTCGGCGTTGGTGAAGGCCGTGTCCACCTGCAGCTCACCCAACGGTCTTGGGTCGCGGAAGTCAAAGGCGGTGCCATCCACAAGGGCCAGCCCCGTGGGCAACAGACGGTCGTCCATCTCAAGCAGCGAAGCCGCCGGTATGCCGAGCACCACCTCGTCGACGCGATCCTCACCGACGGTGACGTACGGGTGCGCACCGACCCCGAACGGAGCGGCCTCGGTCCCGACGTTGCGAGCCCGCGGAGTCACGACCATGCCTGCGCTCGTCAGGGCGTAGGTGACCGATAGGTCCAGGCTCCACTCCCAGCCTGGCTGCGGTCGCAAGCGGAAACCGACGGTGACGGCGTCATCGCTTCGGTCCAGCAGGGACCAGATCGCCCAGCGCGCCAGTCCATGGACAGCGTTACCGCGGTCCGGCTCGGTGAGCGCGAGCTGGTGGCTCCGGCTGGCGAAGGTGTAGCGACCGTCACGGATCCGGTTGGGCCACGGCATCAGCAGCTGACCGCGCCCGGCCGAACAGCGTGCGTCTGGCGAGTATCCGGCCAGGACGTCGCGACCGCCAAAGGCGTAGCTGCGCAGGCCTCCCCCGACCTCGACCACGACAGCCTCGTGATCGCCATGTCGGATCGTCCACTGCTCACCACTGGGAAGAACGCTCACATCAGGAAGATACGACCTGACGCCCCCGGGGCTCGAAGTGCCGCGCTCAGTTGGCCGGCGCCGGACCCACGGCAGCCGGCATCGCGAGGATCCTCAGAGCCACCTTGTCGGAGGCTGGGGCCAGGACAAACGCCTGCCCACCCTTGACGGGAGCGACCCTGTTGGCCTTGGTCGTGGCATTGCGGCCGTAGATGCCCACGAAGCCGTCCGAGCTCTTGAGTGTGATCGAGGTGCCACTGACCGCGGTGACCTCGCCACTCTGGAACACCAGCGCCTGGGCAACACCCTTGACGGTGGCGGTCACGTCTCCATGCAGAGCCGCTCCACCCAGGAGGTTGCCAAGGCCACCAAGACCCTGGGCACGACCACCCGGCATACCAGGCCCGCCAGGCATGTCGTTCGGGAACTGGGGTCCGTTGCCGTCCCTGTTCTGGCCGTGTCCGTGGCCGAAGCCTCTACCGTTGTTGGGGCCCGGACCGTCTCGCGGGTCCTGACCGCGGGAGAACCCGGCCTGCCGCTCCCCCAGGAGACTGACCCGGTCCTGGTGGCGCAAAACCGCGATTCCGGCAATGCCGATCCCAAGGATCATCAGACCGACGAGCCCAACAGCGGCTATGCCGAGCCCCCAGCGTGCGCCACGGGTCGACGTCGCACGCTGCCACCCACTCTGTGTTGGCGCGGCTCCGGAGACGGGGACCACGGGAGGTCCCGCTGGTGGACCAGCCGGGGGCGCGCTCTGGGCGGACATCACCTGGGTGGGGGGGCTGGGCGGCTGACCGATCGGTTGATCAGGCTGCTGCACCGGAGGCTGCTCGGACATTGGCGTTCCTTTCGCTCCCTGTCAGCATCATCCACCAACCCGAGAGAAGCCGGAGAACAGCCTGAGAGTTCTCTAGGAACCCAGGTCGGCGAGCCCGAGGAACTCAACGGACTTCTCGCGCATCTCCACCTTGCGGATCTTGCCGGTCACCGTCATCGGGAAGCCGTCCACGACATGCACATACCGAGGGACCTTGTAGTGCGCGAGCTTGCCGTTGCAGAAGGCGCGAACGCCCTCGGCCGTCAATGGCTCTCTGCCTGGACGCATCACGACCCAGGCCATCAGCTCCTCGCCGTACTTCGCGTCGGGGACTCCGATGACCTGGACATCGGCGATGTCCGGATGGCTGTACAGGAACTCCTCTATCTCACGCGGATAGACGTTCTCACCGCCCCGAATCACCATGTCCTTGATCCGCCCGACGATCGACAGGTACCCGCCGTCGTCCATCGTGGCCAGGTCGCCGGTGTGCATCCAGCGCGCGGCATCGATCGCCTCGGTCGTCTTGTCCGGCTGCTCCCAGTAGCCGAGCATCACGCTGTAGCCGCGGGTGCACAGCTCGCCCGTCTCGCCGCGCGGGACAGTGAGCCCGGTGTAGGGGTCGACGACTTTGACCTCAAGGTGCGGCATGACCCTGCCAACGGTCTCCGTCCTGCGCGCGAGGTCGTCGTCCGCCCGGGTCATGGTCGAGACCGGTGAGGTCTCGGTCATCCCATAGGCGATGGCGACCTCAGACATGTTCATCTCGGCGATGACCCGTTTCATGACCTCGACCGGGCACGGCGAGCCCGCCATGATCCCTGTGCGCAGCGACGAGAGGTCGTATGCCGCAAAGCCTTCGAGTGCCAGCTCCGCGATGAACATCGTGGGGACGCCATACAGGCTCGTACACCGTTCCTGCTCAACGGCTTTCAGGGTCGCACCGGGGTCAAAAGCAGGAGCGGGAATGACCATGCAGGCACCATGAGAGGTCGCTGCGAGGTTGCCCATAACCATGCCGAAGCAGTGGTAGAAGGGCACGGGGAGGCAGATCCTGTCACGCTCGGTGTAGCCCACGAGCTCGCCGACGAAGAAGCCGTTGTTGAGGATGTTGTGGTGGCTCAGGGTGGCGCCCTTGGGGAACCCCGTCGTGCCGGAGGTGTACTGGATGTTGATGGCGTCGTCGCAGCTCAGTGTCGCCATCCGGTCGGCCAGCTGATCCATGGAGGCTTCACTGCCCGCGCCCACCAGCTCATCCCAGCTGTCCTCGCCGATGTAGACAACGTCGTGAAGGTCATGGCACTGCGATCGGACCTCGTCGATCATGGCTCGGTAGTCGGACGTCTTGTGCTGGACGGCACTGACCAGCATCCTCATGCCCGACTGCCCCACGACATAGGCCAGCTCGTGGCTGCGATAGGCCGGGTTGACGTTGACCAGCACCGCGCCGACCTTGGCCGTGGCGTACTGAAGCAGAGTCCACTCGGGACAGTTTGGGGACCAGATGCCGATCCGGTCGCCCGCCTCGATGCCACCTGCCAGCAGGCCCAGAGCCAGTCCGTTGACATCGGCATCGAACGCGGCGTACGTCCAGCGGCGACCGCTGGGCACATCGACCAACGCCTCACTGTCGGGGAGGCGCAGGACGGTTCGCACCAGGTTGTCGCCGATCGTGTCGCCCAGCAACGGCGATTCGGAGGTTCCTGAGCCGTAGGACGAGAGCGCTTGGGACATCACAGTTCCTCCGCTTTGGGTGACGTGGTTTGCGCCCATCCTCGCCACCAAGGCGCCGGGCGGCAAGCAGGGATGCGCAGGCCAACTACCGTATGAGGTGTGTCCGCGTCCCTGTCCCGACCACCCGCCACCGTCAGAAGCCTCGCAGACGACGTACGCAGCCGAAGCGACGAACAGCTCCGGACGCTGGTCCGCCGCCGACCCGACCTGGCCCGGCCGGCTCCGAGTGATCTGACGTCGCTGGCCGCTCGGGCCAGTACGAGATCCAGCGTCCAGCGGGCCCTGGACGGGCTTGACCGCGGCCATCTGCAGGTCCTCGAGGCGCTCGTCGTCAGCGGCGATCCCGTCGACCTCGACCAGACAGCAGCACTGCTCGGTCGGGCGGCCAAAACTCTCAACGGGTTCGTCAGCGATCTTTGGGATCGCGGGCTGATCTGGCGCAGCAGCGACCAACACCACGTCGTGCGGGCGGTAGCGGAGGTGCTCGGTCCGCACCCGGCGGGTCTTGGTCTGAGCATTGCCGACCTGCGCGGCTCGACCCCGGCGTCCTACGCCTCACCAGAGGCGCTCGACGCTGTCATCGCCTCAGCCCCGTCTGAGGCCCGAAGCATCCTGGACAAGCTCACCTGGGGACCGCCGATCGGCACCCTGTCACCCGATGGCCCCCTGGCCTCCATCGGCGCGTGGCTGCTGTCCCATCAGCTGATGTGCGCGCTGTCTGCCGACCACGTCGTGCTACCGCGCGAAGTCGCGCTGCGGCTGCGCAGGGGCCGGCTGCACCGTGAGAGCGCGCTGACCGCCCCAGACCTGACCGTCACTGTCCACGAACAGTCCTCCGTGGATGCAGCCGCCGGAGGTCAGGCCTCAGAGCTGCTGGGTCTCGTGGACGAGGTCGCAGCAGGCTGGGGCCCCCGCCCGCCCAGGGTTCTGCGCGCGGGGGGGCTCTCGACCCGGGATTTTA
>JAYSQH010000524.1:0-4550 GCA_043721655.1 Phycicoccus sp.
AAGAAGATGCGGGCCGCCTACCAGGCGCCTTCGGCGATCATCGCCGAAGCCCAACTCCAAGCCCTGGCAAGGGAATTGGAGCACACCCACCCCGGCGCGGCGGGCAGCCTGCGCGAAGGCCTGAGCGAGACGCTGACGGTGTTGCGCCTGGGTGTGCCACCTACCCTGGCCCGCACCCTCCGGAGCACCAACTGCATCGTTATCTCCAGCCGGAGTTGGTCTGTCTTTGACGTGCACCACGCTGGGGTCCTTGGCCGTTCGTCCCGTGCTGGATGTGGTTATCTCCGGTCTGTCCATAACGGGATGAGCCGGAGGTTTGATGTTGGTACAGCGGGTTGCCCCTCCCGGGTCGCGGGTCGAGTCCTGGACGGTGCTCGGCGACGACGACCTGCCGGTCGAACCGATCGAGAGGTATTTGTCCTACCTCAGCGCGATCGAGCGATCGCCGAACACTGTGAAGGCCTATGCGCATGATCTGAAGGATTTCTTCGTGTTCCTCACGTTGCGGTCCTTGGACTGGCGCAGGGTCCGGCTCGAGGACGTCGGAGAGTTCGTGGCGTGGCTGCGGCTTCCTGCGGCAGGGCGGGCGGGCACGGTCGCCGTGCTGCCCTCAGTGGTTGCCCAGGTCGGTGCGGCGACAGTGAACCGCAAGCTGTCCGCGGTCAGCTCGTTCTATCAGTACCAAGTCCGCCACGGTGTCGAGGTGGGTGAGCTGCTGGTCGTCTGGCAGCCCGGCGGCAGGGGCGGCTGGAAGCCGTTCCTGCACCACATCAGCAAGGACTCACCACAACCGCGTCGAGCGATCTCGTTGCGAGCCCCACGCAAGCTCCCACGGGTGCTGACCCGTGCTGAAACCCAAGCCATCCTCGATGCTTGCACGCGGCTGCGCGACCGGTTGCTGTTCGCTTTGCTCCACGACACCGGGATGCGCATCGGGGAGGCCCTTGGGCTGCGCCACGAGGACCTCGCCGCGGCTGAGCGTGAGATCACGATCACCCCGCGGGTCAACGACAACGGGGCTCGGTCGAAGTCTGGTCGTCCCCGCACCATCCCGGTGGGAGCGAACCTGATGCGGTTGTATGCCGACTACTTGCACGAGGAGTACCACGACCTCGACAGCGACTACGTCTTCGTGAACCTCTGGGGCCAGCCGATGGGGCAGGCGTTGTCCTACCGGTCGGTCTATGACCTGGTGCTGCGGTTGCGGCGCCGCACGGGCATCGACTTCGACCCGCATTGGCTGCGCCACTCGGCTGCGACTCGGATGCTGCGCGACGGGGTCCCGATCGAGGTCGTCTCCATGTTGCTCGGACACGCATCGGTGACCACCACGTTAGACACCTACGGCCACTTGACCGCCGAGGACGCCCGTCGGGTGCTGGAAAAGGCAGGTTGGTTCACCGAGGGTCAGGTGGCGCTGTGAACGCCGCGAACCAACCGGGTGAGGGCGTCGGCCGCCCGGTGCTGCTGGCCAAGTTGCTGGCCGCAGTCCGACCCGAGTTCCGCGCCGAGCCGCTGACGTTCGCCGTGGACGATGCTGTCTTCGGCGGCACTGCGTGCAGCGTCCGGTGTTGTGCACGGACGGCCCGCAGCAGCACCGGGTTGTGTCCAGGCCACCACACCCGGTGGCTGGGGGCCGGCCGCCCGGAGGTGACTGAGTTCGCTGCGTCGACGGACCCGCGTTGGCAGCGTGAGCTCCCCAACGGCGGGTGCCGTGCCGCCGGCTGCGGCTACGGCGTCGCCCGCTCGGGGGTGTGTCAGCTGCACTTTCAACGCTGGACGCGCAGCGGAGAAGGTGACCTGACGGCATGGCTGGGTAACCCGCTACCGATCAAGGCCCCCGTCAAGGGTGCGACCTGCCGGATCAGCAACTGCGAGCTCTGGCCCCAGGCACAGCTGGCGTTCTGTCATAGCCACGCGAACAGCTGGAGGGGGGCCGGTCGAGGCGATGTCGAAGCGTTCGCACGATCGTTCAGCGAGATCGCGCCGCCCGCGGATGAGTCCATCCCGTTGGGGCAGCTGGGGACGCAGCTGAGGTTGGAGATGCAGTACGCGTTGCAGTGCCGCCACGACGACCGTACCGCCAAGACTTCACCGGCCATCGTGAACCGGGTCGTGCGTTTCCTGATCGCGACCCAAACGAGTTCGCTGCTGGATCGACCTGAGGACACCTGGCGCGCAGGCAGTGACCACCCAGCACCGAGAGACCCCAGCGCCCGGGCGCTGTTGAGCTTCGCTCGTCGCAAAGTCGACGACCTCGCCCACGGTTGCGGCTGGGAGGGCGAGTATCCGCGCCCGGTCTGGCGGCTACGTCGACTCGGGTTCGAGGGCAACGAAACCCTGGTCTTCGACGTGATCAGCCAACCGTGGCTGGTCGAGCTGGCGAAGCGGTGGCTGCGCTGGCGACTGAGCACCGGGTTGCACCCAACGACCGTCCGCAGAGGCCTCGGGGCGTTGAACCGCTTCTCCGAGTTTTGCCAACGCATCGGGGTCACCGCCCTGAACGGGATCGACCGGGACGTGCTCGAGCGCTATCTCGCTGACCTGCGCGCTGACGGGCATGACCCGCAGCGCTACGGCGTCTACATCGGGCAGCTCAACGCCTTCCTCCAGGCGATCCGCCAACACCGCTGGGACGACACATTGCCAACGTCCGCACTGTTCTTCACCGCGGACTTCCCCAAACGCAGCGAAGCGCTCCCTCGTGCCCTCGCCGAGCAGGTGATGACCCAGATCGAGGATCCTGAAGCCCTCGCCCGGTGGACCAACCCGGCCTACCGGCTCGTCACGCTGATCTTGATCCGCTGCGGCCTGCGGGTCACCGACGCGCTGCGCCTGCCCGCCGACTGCCTGGTCACCGACGCCGACGGGGCGCCCTACCTGCGCTATGACAACCACAAGATGAAACGTCAGGCGCTGGTCCCGATCGACGAGGAACTGCAAGCGCTGATCATCACCGAGCGGGCCAACAACGCCAGCAGCAGCAGTCCGTGGCTGTTCCCGCGGCCCACGAAGAACCTCGACGGGCAACTCCCGACCGCTTCCTCGACCTACCGGCTGGCGCTCTATCGCTGGCTGGCGCGTTGCGAGGTCCGCGACGCCCATGGCCTTCCGGTCCGGTTCACCCCGCACCAATGGCGCCACACCCTCGGGACGCGGCTGATCAACCGTGACGTCCCCCAGGAGGTCGTCCGCCGGATCCTCGATCACGACTCACCGCAGATGACCGCCCATTACGCCCGGCTACACGACAGCACCGTCCGCAGGCACTGGGAAGCCGCCCGCAAGGTCGACATAGCCGGCCACGCCGTCGTCATGGACCCCGGTGGGCCGCTGGCCGAAGCAGCCTGGGCCAAGCAACGCCTCGGCCGCGCCACCCAAGCCCTGCCCAACGGGTTCTGCGGACTGCCCGTGCAGAAGACCTGCCCGCACGCCAACGCCTGCCTGACCTGCCCGATGTTCATCACCACCGCGGAGTTCCTGCCCCAACACCGCGACCACCAGCGTCAGGTCATCGAGATCATCACTGCCGCCGAAGCGCGCGGACAGACCCGGTTGGTCGAGATGAACCAGCACGTCGCCCGCAACCTCGACACGATCATCACCGCCCTGCAGAGCGACATCGACAACCAGGACACCGCAGCAGATGCGTGCTGACAACAGCAGCCACCTGATCGCCGCCGCCCGAAACCGCCACGAGCTGACCCGGGCCAAGGCGATCCGTTCCTTGCGTGAACTGGACCGCGCAGGCACCCCCATCACGTTCGAGGCCGTCGCCCGCCACGCCGGCGTCTCCAGATCCTGGCTCTACACCGAACCGGACCTGCGCGGCGAGATCGAGCGACTACGCGAAGCCACAGGGCGAGCCCCGACACCGCCGGTCCCAGCCGCCCAGCGCAGCTCAGACGCATCACTGCTGCGCCGGCTACATGCCGCTCAGGAACGCAACCGTCAGCTCAACGAAGACAACCAACGACTCCGTCGTCAACTCGCCCGCGCCCTCGGCGACCAGCGCGCCGTCGAACACCACGGCGACAGCCGTGACCGCAGGGAAGACGGTCACAACTCAGCAACGATCCACCCGTGCTGAGGCCCCTCTGCCACGACCTCGCCAGCGCGTCGTGGACGCCGTCCTCAACGCAACGCCGCAGGTCAAGAGCATGATCATCAGCGGAGCTGAAGATAAGCATCGAGTCGATGATCTCGATTTGCCGCAACCACTCGACCAATGTGAAGAACTGGCAGAGCGGCAACATGGCCCTACGCTGGTGCGCCGCAGGCCTGGTCGAGGCCGGCAAACAGTTCCGCCGCGTCAACGGCCACCTGCACCTACCAGTGCTGCGAGCCGCCCTCCAGCGGCATGTCGCCGAACAGAGTGTCGGTGCCGACCGTCATGATGAGACCGTGAACGTAGCCTGATGATCATCGGGCCGCTACTGAAGTTCCACGGAATTCGGGACATCCTCACGTAGCGGCCGTTGAGGAGGAACTCTGCTCGAAGGATGCCCTCGACGACGAAGCCACAGGCTTCGTACAACAACCGGGCGCTG
>JAYSQH010000525.1:0-1539 GCA_043721655.1 Phycicoccus sp.
TCCGATGCCGAGACGATCAGGGACACCGCGGTCGCCCAACCGCTGATCGTGGGCGCGGGTCTCATCTCCTTGCTGGCGTTGTTCGAGCACCCCGCCGACGGATTCCGACTGGTGGCCGGTGGCGCCGGGCACTCGGTCGGCGAGATCACCGCCGCAGCCGCCGCCGGTGTAATCAGCGCCGAACAGGCCATGGTCCTGGTTCGCGAGCGCGGACAGCTGATGGCCGAGGCGAGCGCGGTCAGCGCAACGGGCATGAGCGCCGTCGTGGGCGGCGACAAGGACGACGTGGAACAGACGCTGCTCAGACACGGCCTGACTGCCGCGAACAACAACGGCGGAGGCCAGATCGTGGCCGCGGGCACGCTCGAGCAGCTCGCGGCACTGAGCGCCGACCCACCCGCCAAAGCTCGCGTGATCCCGCTACAGGTTGCTGGCGCCTTCCACACCGAGCACATGACCTCCGCGGTCAAGGGGATGGCCGACATGGCGAGGGCGATCTCCACCCATGACAGCCGCTCTCGTCTGGTGTCCAACCGGGACGGGACCGTGGTGCACAGCGGCCGCGAGGTCCTCAACCGCCTGGTGACCCAGATCAGCAGCCCCGTCCGCTGGGACCTGTGCATGGAGACGTTCAAGGACCTCGGGGTCACCGGCTTGATCGAGATCCCGCCGGCCGGAGCACTCGCCAACCTGGCCAAGCGAGGGCTTCCGGGCGTCGAGGTCCTTGCTCTGAAGTCCCCCGACCAGCTCTCCGAGGCCCACCGCATGGTCCGAGAGCACGGCCAGCCCAACCAGATCGCCGACAGCCCCACCTGGCGACTGCTCATCGCACCGGCCAAGGGCATTGTCAGCTTCACCCGCTCCGAGCCTGGCGCCACGGTGGTCCCGGGCTCCGTGGTCGCGGCCGTGAACACCCTCCGCGACACGTTCGATGTCACCGCACCCCATGGCGGGCAGGTCATCGAGTGGCTCGTCGAAGACGGTGACCCCGTCTCCCCCGGTCAGCCTCTCCTGCGGCTGCACCCCACCAATTCCTGAGTCGCTAGACCACCACGGAGACCAGCAGATGACGACGATCCCCCAGCAACGCAGGACCCTGAGCACCACGACCGGGGCCGCCCACTCCCGTATCTGGGGCGTCGGCGGCTACCGACCCGAGCGTGTGGTCACCAATGACGAGATCTGCGAGCACATCGACTCCTCCGACCAGTGGATCCGCGAGCGCTCAGGCATCATCACGCGTCGCTATGCAGCGCCGGACGAGACCGTGGTCGACATGGCCTCCGCGGCCGCGAACGAGGC
The DNA here is from genome assembly GCA_043721655.1 of Phycicoccus sp. GTDB lineage: Bacteria > Actinomycetota > Actinomycetes > Actinomycetales > Dermatophilaceae > UBA4719. The sequence goes on from JAYSQH010000525.1 coordinate 1,303, forward strand.
GCTCAGGTCGGCCGGCCTCACGGCGTCGCAGATCAGCACCGTCATCCTTGCCACGGTCACCCACCCGTACCAGACACCAGGCGCCGCCCCGATCGTCGCTGAGCGCATCGGCGCCACCGCTGCCGTAGCGTTCGACATCTCCGCGGCCTGTGCCGGCTACTGCCACGCCATCGCCCTGGCCAACGACATGGTCCGCGGTGGGAGTGCCGAGTTCGTCCTGGTGATCGGCGTCGAGAA
>JAYSQH010000526.1:0-7658 GCA_043721655.1 Phycicoccus sp.
GAGGCGAGCGGTGATCCCCGGCAGGTCCCCGACGCCGTCGCCGTTGCTGTCAGCCCACGAGCGGGGATAGATCTGGTAGATCACGGCAGAGCGCCACCACTCGGGCTCCGTGGCAGGGCGGGCGTGGATCAGCGAGGTTGAGGTCATCTCGTCGGGCAGGTCGGTGTCGAGCAAAGCAGAAGAGATGTCAGTCCTCCAGGGAGTTGACCATCGACTGGGCCGCCTGGTTGAGGTAGTCGCGCAGGATCAGGTCGTTGGCGGGCTCGAGGTCGAGGGTGTCGACCGCGGCCATGATGTGCGTGAGCCACCGGTCGCGCTGGGCGATGGTGACCTTGAACGGGGCGTGCCGCATCCGCAACCGCGGGTGCCCACGATCCTGCGAGTAGGTCGCGGGACCACCCCAGTATTGCTCCAGAAACATCCTGAACCGAATCTCGGCAGGCCCGAGGTCGTCCTCCGGATAGAGCGCCCGAAGTACTGGGTCGCCGGCCACGCCGGCGTAGAACTCGTGGACGAGCTTGACGAACGTCTCGTGGCCACCCACCTGGTCATAGAAGCTAGGCAACGGGAGCACCCAGCCCACCGGCATACGGCGGCATGACCGGCGCCCGGATCCCCGCCTGGTCGAACGCGGCCTTGACCCGCTCGCGGATCTCCCTCGACACTGGGAAGCTCTCGTTCGGGGCACATTTGGCGATGATCCGCACCGTCACCACACCGCCGACGATCGACTCCACCCCGGCGACCACCGGTTCCTCGAGCAGCCGCGTCGACCAGTCCTCCGAAGTATCCAGCTCGTGGACCACCTCGCGGATCAGCGGCAGGACCACGTCGAGGTTCTCGCTGTAACCGACCGGGATGTCCACGACTGCGGTCGACCACCCCTGGGAACGGTTGCCGATCCGGACGATCTCGCCGTTGCGGATGTACCAGACGATCCCGCTGGGATCCCGCAGCCTGGTGACCCGCAGCGTGACGTCCTCCACGGTGCCGATCGCCTCGCCGGTGTCGATGACGTCACCCACGCCGTACTGGTCCTCGAGGATCATGAAGATGCCCGACAGGAAGTCCTTGACCAGGCTCTGGGCGCCGAAGCCGAGTGCGACCCCGACGACTCCGGCTGACGCCAGGAGCGGTCCCAGCGGCAGGCCCACCGCGCCCATGACGGTCAGCAGTGCCAGTGCGGCTATGACGAACGTCGACGTGCTCTTGAGAACGGCGCCCATGGTGGCGGCGCGTTGCGTGCTGCGGGCGTTGTTCAGCCCGGTCGCCCTGGCCAGGACCATGCCGGCCCGGCCAGGAGTCTGGCTCTCGTTGCGGGCCGCCCGAGTCAACGCGCTGCCGACGACCCGGTCGATCGCCCGGTGCAGGACCCAGCGCAGGAGAACCGCGCCGACCACGGTGCCGACGATCGTCCACAAAGGGCCCCACCACCATTGGTCCGTCACGCTGGTGCCCAGGGTGTTCAGCGCGTTGAGAGTGTTCCCTGACGGCGTCGGCGTCGGCGTCGGCGTCGGCAATGCCACGGACAGCAAGGGTTGCGAGAAGGACGTGAGGAAGGAAAACGACATGCCGACCATCTTTGCCGCTGCTCGGTCACGTGCGCCAACCGCCTCTCGTGAAACACTCTGTCCGTACCCGACACTGCCCACGATGGTTCCCGGAAGGAACGACGTGCCGACCCCCGCACCGTCAGATGAACTCGTCAAGCTCGCCCGAGCGTTCGGGGTGGCCACCGAGTACTGGGACTGGCAGGGCAACCACGTCATCGTGAGCGCGGCGACGATCTCGGCCGTGCTCGAGGCCCTCGGGCTCGAAAGCTCCGATGACGCCGGCATCGCCAGATCCCTGACCGTTGTCGCTGACCGGGCCTGGCGCCGGACCCTGCCCCCGATCGTCGTCTGCCGTGAGGGCGGGACCCCGTGGGTGCCGGTGCATCTTCCCGACGGCGCCACGCCCCAGGTGTGGGTGCTGCTCGAGGACGGCACCCGCCGCGAGGTGCTCCAGGTCGACCATTACGTCGAGCCCCGGACGATCGACGGCCAAGCCACGGGGGAGGCGACCTTCGAGATGCCGGCCGACCTGCCGCTGGGCTGGCACACGGTCAACGCGCAGATCGGCATCGACACGTTCTCGACCCCGCTGGTCGTGTCACCGTCGGTTCTTGCCCTGCCGGCATCGCTGCAGAAGCGAAGCGCCTGGGGCCTGATGAGCCAGCTGTATTCCGTCCGGTCACGTCAGTCCTGGGGTTTCGGGGACCTGGCCGATCTCGCCGACCTGGCGACCTGGGCGGCCGCCGACCTGCAGGCCGACTTCGTCCTGGTCAACCCGCTGCACGCGGCTGAGCCGGTCGCGCCGATGGAGCCTTCGCCCTATCTGCCCACGTCCCGGCGGTTCGTCAACCCGATCTACATCCGGGTCGAGGACATCCCGGAGATGGGTTACCTGTCCGCGGCGGAGCGGCAGCTGCTCGAGTGGCATGGCGATGACGCGCGGACCATGAACGAGCTGGACACCATCGACCGTGACGCCGTCTGGGCGGCCAAGGTCGCGGCGTTGCGCACCGTCTTCCACCAGCCCCGGCCATCTCGACGTGAGCGGTCGTTCACCGCGTTCTGCGAGCGTGAGGGCCAGGGTCTGCTGGACTTCGCCACGTGGTGCGCGCTGGTCGAGAAGCACGGACTTCCGTGGGGCCAGTGGCCCGTCGAGCTGCATGACCCCCGAGGCGCCGCAGTCGAGGCGATCCGCGACCAGATCGCGGACGAGGTCGAGTTCTACCGCTGGCTGCAGTGGATCGTCGACGAGCAGCTTGCCACCGTCCAGCGCCAGGCCAGGGAAGCAGGGATGTCGATCGGCATCCTTCATGACCTCGCGGTGGGGGTCCACCCCGAGGGTGCCGACGCCTGGGGCCTGGCCGACGCCCTCGCACGCAAGGTCACCGTCGGCGCGCCCCCCGACCAGTACAACCAGCTCGGCCAGGACTGGAGCCAGCCACCGTGGCGGCCGGACCGGCTCGAGGAGCTGGGCTACGCGCCCTACAGGGACATGTTGCGTTCCGTCCTGCGTCATGCCGGCGGCATCCGGATCGACCACGTCATCGGGCTGTTCCGGTTGTGGTGGGTCCCGAACGGCCAGATGGCCCAGGAGGGCACCTACGTCCGCTACGACCACGAGGCGCTGATCAGCATCCTGGTGCTCGAGGCCCATCGGGCGGGTGCGCTGGTGATCGGCGAGGACCTCGGCGTCGTCGAGCCGTGGGTGCGTGACTATCTGCGTGACCGCGGCATCCTGGGCACCTCGATCCTGTGGTTCGAGAACGACGAGCAGGGCAAGCCGTTGCCCGCCGAGGCCTATCGCGAGCTGTGTCTGGCCACCGTGACGACCCATGACCTGCCCCCGACTGCCGGCTATCTGGCCGGTGAGCACATCGACCTGCGCGAGGACCTCGGACTGCTGACCCGCCCTGTCGAGCAGGAGCGCGCGCTCTCAGAGGCGGCCCGCCAACAGGTTCTCGACATGTTGGTCGAGCGAGGACTGCTGCGGCCCGATGCCCGCGAGGCCGAGGTCGTCGAGGCGCTGCACCGGTTCCTGTCCTGGACGCCGGCCAAGCTGCTCGGGGTTGCCGTTCCGGACCTGACTGGTGACCACCGGGCGATGAACCAGCCCGGCACCGACGAGGAGTACCCCAACTGGCGGCTGCCGCTGGCCGGACCTGACGGCAAGCCGGTCTTGTTGGAGGACCTGATGGCCTCGCGCTGGGCCCGTCGCCTGGCTCGCTGCGTCGCCCAACGCTGAGCCGGCTCTGGCGCGGATGCCGGCATGTGTCCGAAGACGTCCGCGGTTCGCGGGTGGACCTGGTGCGTATGCCGGCATGTGTCCGAAGACGTCCGCATCGCGGGCCGTTGCCGGTATGCCGGGTCGCCCGGCTCAGTCGCGCTGCGCGTCCCGATGCTGCGCGGCCAGGGCACGGATGACGACATCTCGGTTCTCCGAGACGACCCGTCGCAGGGCCGCGACCGCCTTGGGGTTGGCATCCAGCCAGGACTGGGAGGCGTCAGCCAGCTCACGGTTGGCCAGTGCGACCGGATAGAAATCCGCCACGATCGACTCGGCGATCGCGTGGGTGCGTGAGGCCCAGACCATGGTGAGCATCGCGTGGTACTTCTCGACATAGGGCGCAAGCAGTGCCGTGTCGTGGGCCCTGACGAAACCCTGGGCGACGGCGTCGATCGTCTGGTTGGGCAGGCCCTCCGCATCGACGACCTTGGCCCAGGCCAGTGCCTTCGCCTCGGCTGTCGGGATGGCCGCCAGTGCCCGGGCGGCGCGCTCGTGACCGGTGGCCGTGTTGTCCTGAAGACGCTCGGCCTCGATCTCGGTCTCGGCGGCTGCGCCGGCTGTGGCCAGGCTGGTGAGCAGGGTCCAGCGCATCTCGGTGTCGATCGCCAGACCGTCGAGAGTGGCGCTGCCGTCCAGCAGCCCGCGGACCCAGGCCACGTCCTGGTCGCTGTGGGCGTAGCCGGCGAACGCGCTGACCAACTGCAGCTGGGCGTCACTATCGGGCGCTGCAGAGGTGGCAAGCTCGCGCAGGCTTGACGTCAGCATGGCCAGGGTTGCCTCGCGATGTTCAGGGGCGACATACAGCTTGACGGCGCTCTGCAGCTGGGCCAGCAGCACGCGCAGGAGCGTCGAGTCCGTCTCGCCCGGCAGTGCGTTCAGGATGAGGTCGCAGAAGTCGCGTGCCGACATCTCTGCGTCGCGGGTCATGTCCCACGCCGCACCCAGAACGAGGGATCGGGGCAGACTGGTGGTGAACCCCCGCGGGTTGGCGAGAACTGTTGCCGTCGAACGCTCGTCGAGCCGGATCTTGGCGTAGGCCAGGTCGTCGTCGTTGACCAGCAGGAGGCCCGGCCGCTTCTGACCGACCAGCGCCGGCACCTCGGTGCGCTCGCCGTCGAGGTCGAGCTCGATCCGGTTGACCCTCACGAGTTGGTCGCCCGTCAGGTCGTAGCAGCCGATTGCCAGGGTGTGCGGACGCAGGGTCGGGAACGCCTCGACCGCAGTCTGGGCGATCGAGGCAGCTGTGATGATGCCCTGTTCATCGGCAGTGACCTCGAGACGCAGGGTGTTGACGCCGGCGGTCTCGAGCCACAGCTTCGACCAGGTGCCCAGGTCGCGGCCAGAGGCTTGCTCGAGGTGCCCGAGAAGGTCGGAGAGGGTGGTGTTCTGCCAGGCGTGGCTGGAGAAGTACTGGCGCAGACCGGCGACGAACGGCTCGCGACCGACATAGGCCACGAGCTGCTTGAGCACCGAGGCGCCCTTGGCGTAGGTGATGCCGTCGAAGTTGACCTCGACGTCCTCGAGGTCGCGGATCTCGGCGACGATCGGGTGGGTTGAGGACAGCTGGTCCTGGCGGTAGGCCCAGGACTTCTCGGCTGTGCCGAACGTTGTCCAGGCCGTGTTCCATTGCGTGACCTCGGCCGAGCACGTGGTGGAGGCCCACTCGGCGAACGACTCGTTGAGCCACAGGTCGTTCCACCACGTCATCGTGACGAGGTTGCCGAACCACATGTGCGCAAGCTCGTGCAGGATCGTCAGCGCCCGGCGTTCGATGATCGCCTCCGTGACCTTGCCCCGGAAGACGTACTTCTCGTTGTAGGTCACCGCCCCGGCGTTTTCCATCGCGCCCATGTTGTATTCGGGCGTGAAGATCTGGTCGTACTTGGTGAAGGGGTATGCGCAGTCGAACTCGTTCTCGTAGAAGGTGAATCCGCGTTTGGTGCAGTCGAAGATGTTGTCCGCGTCAAGGTGCGGTGTCAGCGACTTGCGGCAGAAGATCCCCAACGGCACGGCGCCGTTGCGGGTCTTGACCTCGTCGCGGACCACGTCATACGGGCCGGCGATGAGTGCGGTGATGTAGCACGAGATGCTCGGCGTCGGTGTGAACGTCCAGGTCGCCTTGGGCATGTCTGCGACGACGCCAGCTGCTATGTCGCCAGCTGCCAGATCGCCCGTAGGGACGGGCTCGGGCGTCGGCTCGTTGGAGATGACCTGCCAGTGCGCGGGCGCGGTCACAGTGAAGGTGAAAGTGGCCTTGAGATCGGGCTGTTCGAAGACGGCGAACATGCGCCGGCTGTCGGCGACCTCGAACTGCGTGTACAGGTAGACCTCGTCATCCACCGGGTCGACGAAGCGGTGCAGGCCCTCGCCGGTGTTCATGTAGACACCGGTCGCATCGATGGTCAGCTCGTTGGCACCGGACCTCAGCGCCGGGAGCCGGACCCGGAAACCGTCAAAGTGCTCAGCCGGGTCGAGCGACTCACCGTTCAGGGTGATCTGCTCGACGGACGCTGCGATCAGGTCGATGAAGGTGCTCGCGCCGTCGCCGGACGACGTGAACGTCACCGTCGACCGGGTCCGGAAGTTCGTGGGTCCGGTCGTCAGGTCGAGGGCGACGTCATACGAAGCCACGGACAACAGGGCGGCGCGCTCTCGGGCTTCGTCGCGAGTCAGGTTCTTGCCAGGCACGGGGGGTCTTCTCCTGTTTGGACACATCATGGGGTGCCACCATCCTCACATGTTGCGGGTGGGCTCTCACCCAGTCATCGGCGCTGGCTCTCGGCTGACAGGATGGGGCCCGTGACAACGACCGCGAAGATGTCCGCCGAAATGTGGTTCGACCCGATCTGTCCATGGGCGTGGTTGACCTCGCGCTGGCTGATGGAGGTCGAACAGGTCCGCGACGTCGAGGTCACGTGGTCGGTGATGAGCCTGGCGATTCTCAACGACGGCCGCGATGTCTCCGACAGCTACGCAGAGCTGATGGCAGCCTCTTGGGGCCCGGTTCGGGTCATCACCGCGGCCGCGCGCCGGTTCGGTCCCAAGGTGATCAAGCCCCTGTATGACGCGATGGGCTCCCGCATCCACCTCGGCGGCGAGGAGGACTATCCCGCGGTCATCGCTGCCTCACTCGATGAGGTCGGCCTGCCGGCAGAGCTGATCGAGTTAGCCGACAGCACCGAGGTCGACATCGAGCTGCGCACCAGCCACCAGCGGGCCATGGACCTGGTCGGTGACGACGTCGGCACACCCGTCGTCTCCGTGGCGGGGATGGCCTTCTTCGGACCCGTCGTATCGCCGGCTCCCACCGGTGAGGAAGCCGGCCGGCTCTGGGATGGATGCCTCCTCGTGGGAGGCACCCCCGGCTTCTTCGAGATCAAACGCACTCGCACCGTCGGGCCGGTCTTCTCGGTCTGAGCCCGCACGACTTCCACTGAGAATCCCTGACAGCAAAGGACTTCCACACATGCGCGTTCACATCGGCGGCGACCACGCGGCATACGACCTGAAGTGCACCTTGGTGACCTTCCTGCAGGCCAAGGGCTACGACGTGGTCGACCACGGGCCTGACTACTTCGACTCCGAGGACGACTACCCGGTTGCGGTGCTACGCGCGGCAGAGGCCGTGTCCGGTGACATCGGGGCCTTCGGCATCGTCCTGGGCGGATCGGGCAACGGCGAGCAGATGGCTGCCAACAAGGTCAAGGGCATCCGTGCAGCGCTGGCCTACAACGTCGAGATGGCAGAGCTGGCCCGGACCCACAACAACGCACAGGTGCTGTCCATCGGTGCCCGGATGAACACCGAGGCCGAGGCCCAGG
>JAYSQH010000527.1:0-2682 GCA_043721655.1 Phycicoccus sp.
CCGCATCAGCGGCACCTTGCGCAGCTTGCCCGACCTGGCCCCGCGTGTAGTCACGATGATCACCGGCATGTCGCGCATCGTCGTACCGGACGTGCCGCCGGATCCTTCGTACTCCTGGACCTGGTCGCGGACCCATTGTGCCAAGCTGGGCTGGTACTCACCGTCGAGGGACATGACACCCAATCAACACCAACAAACCCAACCGAACACCGCGCTGGCACCGTTTTCGGCCTCGGAGGGCGTCAAAACGGTGCCAGCGCGGTGTTCGGTCGGGGTAGTGGGGCGTATATGTGGTCGACCGGCTCAGCCGGTAACGTCCTTGTCGGAGAAGCGTGCCCAGGCGGCAAGCCAGAACACCAGCGCGTATCCGGCCGCCGTCACGAGGCCCCGGTTCACGTCGCCCCATGCGATGGGATCCCGCAGGAAGTCGCCGAAGGACATCCACCAGTGCGTTGGCAGCCACTCGTGCAACCAGGACAGCTGCGGGATCGAGTCAAGGATGAAGCTCATGACGTTGAGGATGACCACCGCGATAGTGGCACCGATCGGCTGCTCGGTCAGCGTGGAGATGAACAGCCCGATCGCGCCCAGCGACGCGAAGCAAAGCCCGAGGTAGAGGGTCGCCAGCGCGACTCGGAGCATTGCCTGGCCCATGCCGATCTGGCTGCCCGACAGCGTGGTCATCGCGCCACCTCCGAAGAGTGCCAGCCCGGCCACCGCGCCCACGAGGGAGACCCACGCGGTGGCTGTGAGCGAGAAGATCGTGATGGCGGCGAACTTCACGGCCAACAGCCTCGTGCGATGCACCGGCACCGCGAGCAGATAGCGCAAGGTGCCGATATTCGCTTCCCCGGCGATCGAGTCTCCGGCAATGGTTCCGACGGCCAGCGGCAGGAAGAGGCCCAGCTCGATGCTGAGGGACGCCAAGGCGACGAACAGGCCGTTGGAGGTGATCGAGGCCAGGAAGTCGGGCCCATGGCCGGGTCTGGGCGTCGACACCTTGACGGTGACCGCAAGGATCAGCGGCACCACGGCAAGGATCCCCAGCCCCGCCTGGTTGCGGCGTCGCCCGAAGATGAGCCGCAGCTCCGAGCGAAGGAAACGGGTCGAGACGTGCCGCAGGGGTCGAGCTTTCACGTCAGCCGCTGACATTGAAGCCCTCCCCGGTGAGTGACACGAACAGATCCTCCAGGCTTGGGCGCTCCACCGCGAATCCCGTCACGGGCACACCGTCTTGCACCAGCGCTGCAACGATCTTGTCCGGGGCCAGCTGGGCCAAAGTGCCCGTCGCCAAACCGGGTTCGACCACAACCTCGACCACACCGAGACCCCGCAGCACCCTTGCCGCATCCTCGGGACGGTCGGTGTCCACCCGGACACGCGGCTCGCTGACGGCTCGCACCTCGGCGATCGGGCCCTGGGTCAACAGCCTTCCGACGTGCATCACCCCGATGTGGGTGCAGACCTGCTCGACCTCGGACAGGAGGTGGCTCGAGACCAGCACCGTGGCACCGTCGTCGGCCAGAGACCCGATCAGGTGGCGGACCTCACGAGTTCCTTGCGGGTCAAGGCCGTTGGTCGGTTCGTCCAGCACCAGCAGCTCACGTGGCACGAGCAAGGTGCCCGCGATCGCGAGCCTCTGTCGCATGCCCAGGGAGTATGCGCGGTACTTCTTGTCGGCCGCTGCCAGCAGCCCGACGCGGTCAAGTGCGCCGTCGATGCGTGCCTTGGTCGTATGCGGATCGGCATGACGGTCAACGGAGTCAAGCCGCGCGAGGTTGGCCCGGGCGCTGAGGTACGGGTGAAACGCCGGCCCTTCGACCAGAGATCCCACAAGCGGAAGGACCTCCCCCGCGCCGTGCGGCATCGCCTTGCCGAGCAGGCGGTGATGGCCCGCCGTGGGCCTGATCAGACCGAGCAACATACGGATCGTCGTCGTCTTGCCCGAGCCGTTCGGCCCGAGGAACCCGTAGACGGCACCCCGCGGCACCAGCAGGTCGACGGCGTCGACCGCAACCTGCTGTTGGAACCGTTTGGTCAGCCCCGCCGTGACAACCGCGAAGTCACCCGACGCGAAGTCACCTTGGGGCACGTCCCCGACCGAGTCGCCCTGCTCTCGGCTCACGAAGCTGCCAGTGCGGCGTACAGACCCTCCGGTGTCACGGCCCCGACCACGATCCGGCCATCGTCGGTGAGCAGGACCGAGAACGCGGCCCCAGCCATCAGGTTCCCCGAACCCCAGCCGCCCTTGACCTTCGGCAACGGCCCGGCGAACTTCAGCAGCTGAGCGACAGTTCTGTCGGCGGTCGCGCCCGTGGCCTCAGTCGTACCAGGGCTCGCGGTGGCATCCGGAGCCGGCAGCTTGAACACCAGCACAGTGCCCCAGCCCTTGCCGATCACTGTGGGCATACCAGCCGAGCTCGGTTGCGGTGCAACGCTTGTGGCGCCCCCAGCGGTCTTGGAGTCGAAGGGGGTCGTCGCGTCGGTCACGGTGGTGCCCGGCGGCGGTTTGAACGTGAACTGAGCGGCGTCAGGGCGAGTGAAGTCCACCCGGCTGAAGGCCACCTCGAACACCGGATGCGCCACGTTCTTGGCGAAAACCCGTACGCGCAGCGGCACGTGCTCGGTGCCATCAATCGCCACCCGCACCTGCGCCACCAGCGACGTCGCCTCCTTGGGTGT
>JAYSQH010000528.1:0-8947 GCA_043721655.1 Phycicoccus sp.
CAGCAGCTGCGCATACAGCACCTCACGCACCAGCACGCTGGACACCGACGACGCGAAGTACCCAGTGAAGAAGACGGCGATCAGCGACCCCACGGCGAGCAGGGAACTCACCAGCGGGTACATCAAGACCTTGGCGAGTGATCCGGACAGCCCGCGACGAATCAGCCCAGACGCCTTGTCTCCCAACGCTTTCTTAGCTAGCCCGATCGGATCACCGAGCGCAAGCCCCATCGGCGTCACCGCCGACAGAACGACCGCCTGGGCCGCAGCCACCCAGAACAAGGACGAACGGTATGCCGCGAGCGCACCGCATGTTGCATAGGCCAGCGAGCCGGCACCCAGAATCACGAAGGCGGCGCTCCGCAGCCAATGCCACCGCGCGCCCCGGCGCCGTGCACGGACCAGGCCGACGGCATACAGACAGGTGAGGGCCACGACAAGCGCGGCACCCAAAGGGTCGAACACCCACGCCGTCAGCGACGTCGAAGGGGTCAGTGGAGACAACACGTCCTGCATGATGCTCTACCCGGCTGAAGATCGACTGTCAGCTGAGACTTCCCTTTTGCCTCAGGCATCAGCCACTTGCGCGAGCCAGCCGAGGATAGGCGCCAGCACCGCCGCATAGGCGTCCAGCGAATGGCCCAGTCCCTTGGGGAGATAGGGCTGTATGCCGGGCACGTTGGGCTCCGCACGCAGGAACTCCATCGACTGCGGCCGCGACTGCGGGTCCTTGTCCGAGGTCATCACGAGCAGGTGAGTCGGACGGGGTGGGCGGTGCTCGATCAGCCACTGGGGTGAGCTCAGGTGCGCAAACCTCGGGTCGTGTTTGAGCAGCCAGCCCAGGTGGCCCGTGGTCGAGTCCGGTTCGGGAGTGAAGTACCCCTCAACGGAAGCGGCGGCACCGAACCGTCCGGGGTCTCTCACGTGCAGCAGCGCGGCACAGTAGCCGCCGCTGGACCAGCCCATCACGCTCCATTGCCTGGCCTGGGTGGAGACGCGCAAGGTTGAGGTGGCCCAATGGGTCACGTCCTGGTCCAGCCAGGTGAACGCCTGTGTCGAGCCGGGGTAGTCGGTGCACTCGGTGTCCACCGGAAGCGCCACGTTGATCTCGGGAAAGACCGCGACAAAGGGCGCCACCCGCCCGCTACGGATCTCTGCGCTGGCCACCCTGGCAAAGTCGAGGCGCTGCACGACGTAGGCGATGTGCACGTCCGCGCCGCCCAGCACCATCACGACCGGGAAGAGGGTCTTGACATAGCGGCGGTCGCCGTACTGCGGTGGCAGCCAGGCGATCACCGTCTGGGTGATGCCGGACTTCGCCCCCTTGAGGATGACGCGCTCGTATCGCCCGGTGTCGGTTGCCGGCTCGGATACGCGCAGGACCGGTCGATGGGAAACTGCTTGGCCGTTCAGGCTCAGACGTGTCCCATGCGACACGACCGGCGGCGCCAGGCCGGTGCCGAACAGCGATGACCAGTCCGGGTAGAAGCCGTAGTCCCGGTTGACATCCAGGGCGACCGCGGCAACTGTTGCGCCCTGCCCGATGAGGATAGCCACCACAAACCCGGCCAGGGCCAAGCGGGTTGGCCTGGCTCCTCGGTACCACAGCACGGCCAGCGCCACGGGGATGCCGACAGCCACGACAACGCAGACGACCAGGAGCCGCAGCGATGTGAGTGGCAAGACAGGGTTCTCCAAAGTGATCAAGGCGCTGACAGGATCGCAACCAGCAGGTCCGATGTCCTCAAGGTTGAGTACGTATCATCCCTTACATGAGGTCCCCCCGTCACACGCGCCTGCGGCCGAGCCAGGCGCGGGCCGGGGTAGGTGTCGTCCTGTTCGCGGCCGCGATCTGGGCCACGTGGGCCTTCAACCCAACAAGCGCGAGCGAACTGCCACACTCCACGGCGACCAAGACTGTGGCAGCGACAAAGTCGGCTGCGACACCCACACCGACACCCACACCGACACCCACAGCGACGATGAAGCCCAGGTCTGCCGTCGTCGTGGCCATCGGCGACTCGGTCACCGCAGCAACAGTGTGCGGTTGCACCGGTTTCGTGGAGTCTTATGCGGCACATCTGCCGGCCGCTGACGGCGGTCCCGCCCACGCCGTGAACCTCGGGACCAACGGCCTCACCGCCGCCGACCTGCGCGCCCTGATGACAAGCCCCAGTCCGACCGCTCAGAGTGTGGCCGATGCAGACATCCTGCTGGTGACGATCGGCGCCAACGACCTCGCGCCGCTGCTCTCCCTCTGGCAGGACTCGGGCTGCGCGGCAGCGTGTTACACGCCAGCCGTGGACGCCGTGGGGTCGGACGTCAGCGAGATCGTGACCGCTGCCCAGGACCTGCGCGGTGACCGAGCCACCCAGATCCTGGTCACGAACTACTGGAACGTCTTTGCCGACGGCGATGTTGCTCGTGCCAGCGACGGCCCGGCGTACCTGGCCTGGAGCGACAAGGTCACGCGAGCGCTCAACACCAGGATCTGCGCCGCAGCCCAGGATGCCGGCGCCGTCTGCGTCGATCTGTACGCGCCATTCAAGGGCTACGGCAACTTGAACCCGACGGACTTGCTGGCAGCAGATGGGGACCATCCCAACACTGCCGGTAACCAGATGATCTCCTCGGCCCTGCTGGCGGCAACGTCGCCGTCATCCGGGTGATCAGCACCGGAAGAGGCAGCGAAGGGTGCCCAGAATGTCGTTGACCGGGCCGGTGTTCCTCGGTGCGGTCGTCGTCTGCACGTTCGCAGCCTTTGTCGTCCTGATCCTGCGGTGGCCTTCGCTGGCCGGGCGGAGCCTCACCAAGATCGCAGCGAGGACAGGAATGCTCCTCACGGTCAACGTCCTGGTGTTGCTGACGGCAGCCACACAGCTCAACGCCCAGTTCCTGTTCTTCGCGGACTGGACGGACCTGCGAGGCGCCTTCGGCGGCAACCCCACGTCGACGACCTTGAGCCGAGGCACCAGCGCGCTCCACGCAGCCAGCAGGAAGGTGACCGGAACAGCTGCCACCGCTGCCGGGGTGCTTCCCCGCCTGCCCGCTGGTCGGATCAGTTCCTCGGGGGTGATCTCGTACCAGATCAAGGGCCCCCTGAGCGGGATCACGGGCACGGTCCTCGTCCAGCTGCCGCCGGGCTACAGCAACCTCGCGAACGCCTCAGTGAGGTATCCCGTCATGGAGACGTTCCAGGGCTATCCCAGCGACCCGAAACAGTGGATCGGCACGATGAACCTCGGTGGGGTGGCGGCGCAGTCGGCGGCAGCGAAACGAATGCGCCCGGTTCTGGTCGTCTCTCCGCAGGTGGAGTTCCCCGCCGGCGCGGACACCGAGTGCGTCAACGGCAGCACCGGCAACCAGCAAGTGGAAACCTGGCTGGCTCAGGACATTCCGAACTGGGTCACGCATACCTTCCGGGTCCGGAGCGACCGGGCATCCTGGGCCACGATCGGGCTGTCAGCCGGCGGCTGGTGCGCGGCTATGGTGGCCATGTTGCACCCCGCCCAGTACGCGGCGGCGATCGTGATGGGCGGCTACTTCCGCCCCGAGTTCGGTCCGTTCTACGACCCGTTTCCACCGGGCAGCCGGCTCGCCGCCCGCTACGACCTGGTTGCCCTGAGCAAACGGGCTCCCCCGCCGGTGGCTATCTGGCTGGAGACCTCCCATGCGGATGCCGTCTCCTACAGCTCGAGCGCTGCGTTGCTCAAGGCTGCCAGGCCACCCCTGGCCGTGGACGCCACCGTGCTCCAGCACGCCGGACACCGGATGAGCCTTTGGCAGGGCCTCCTTCCGGGCAGCCTGACCTGGCTCGGTACCAACGTCTCCGGCTTCAAAGCCGCCCCGTAGCGAACGCCGTAGCGACCTGCAGCCGTGGGCAGGTCAGCAGGGCGAGCCTCAGGTGGTGTGCCGGCCCAGGAACCTGCCCAGCACGGGTAGCTCGGTGATCCCCTCGGCGTCGGCCATCACCAGTCCAGCGGGAGCCAGCGCGTCGATGCTCCCGAGAACCACGTAGCGCGGCACCCAACGCGGCCGGTACTTGGCGTTAAAGCGCCACAGCGACTCGACCTGGGTTCCTGCGAGTACCCCGCCCGCCGTGCTGCGCCCCAGCCGGGCCAGCAAACCAGAGCGCTCACCGGAGACGACAGCGCGCATCACCGCGAAGTTCAGGTCGAGCCCGCCACCGCCTTGCCCTGCGACATGGTGGATCGTCTCGATAATCAGGAAGTCCATGGTGCCGTTCGGGAGGTCCGTGTCGGTGTTGCGACGCATCACGTCCAACGACCAGCCCTGCAGGTCCGGAGCCGGTACCCACTGGACGAACGCCTGGGGCTCCCCTGCCGGGTCGCGGGCGACGCTCAACATCAGGCCGGTGTCCTCGGGGTCGAACAGCCGCGACAGGGTCATCGAAAAGCCACGCTCGACCAGCCCACGTCTGCTGCTGATCGACAGTTCCACGAGCTGCCGCATCAGCTCCTCATCGAGCGTGGCAGGATCGTGGAACGTCACTGTGTACCCGGCTCGCTGCAACCGGGTGTGTGCCTGCCGCAGGCTCTTCATCGCCTGGCCCTGCAGGGTGAAGGCCGCGCAGTCCACCACGGCCTCGTCACCCAGGTAGACCGCCCGCAGCCCCGAGCGCCCGTAGAGGGCCAGCCAGTCCTGTGCGGCGCCCAAGATGGTGACCGACCAGCCAGACTCCTCGGCGTACCGCATGAACGCAGCCCAGGTCGCCTCCCGATCGGCGACCGGTCCGATCGGGTCAGGAGAAACCAGGCATACCCCGCCGCGCACGGCGTAAGCAACCACACTGTTACCTGTGAAGAACCACTGTTTGTCGTCTCGCAGCGCAAAGTAGTCCAAAGTCCCGCCGCCATACATCTGCACCAACGCCCTGCAACGTTCGCGGTCACCGTGGTGGGCCGCGTTGTTCAGCGGGGAAGGCTCCCGCGGCGAGAACAAGACCCACAACGTGCTGCCCACCATGCCGAGCCCGAGCGCGACCAGAACCGCTGTCCCGAAGCGCCCTCCGAAGTTCAACGGAAAGATGTCGTCCGCGCCGATCCGCGCCGCGATCGATTGTGGGGATGCCTCAACGTCGACACGGTGGGCTCGACCGACGGTCGCTGACAACCCCACGGCCACCAGGAAGGTCACCACCGCGCCGCCAACAGCCAGGACCAGCGTCCGTTTCGCGCCAACCCGGCTCACCCACACAGGGAAAGCATCACGGTGCATGGCAAGCCAGACGGCCCCGCCGGTAGCAAGCCCCGCCTCCTCGAAGTCGATTCCCTTCGCCACATGCAGGGCTGCCGAAGCCAGTATCAGCGCGATGGCCACGAGCCATGCCAGGTGATGACCCCGGCGAAGACCTCGCGCGGTCAGCAGCAGCGCGAACGAGACGAAGACCAACGTGACCGCCGCGGTTCGCGGGACGACGAAGGGCACGACCTGCAGCAGACCCTGCAGTCGGCCGCGCAGCGGACGGGAGGCGGCCGACAACAAGCCGATTGCTGCGAGCGCGGCGACGCCGTATGCCGCCATGCGGCGGGCCCGGTCACGGCGGTACCAAAGGTCTCGTGCCGGGATACTCACGCGTCAGCCACAGCCGCTAGCCAGTCCAGGACCGGTACCAGGACCGACTTGTAGGCGCCGATGTTGTGCCCCAGGTCCCTGACGAGATACGGCTGCACGCCGGGCACGTTCCGCTCACGCTGCAAGAACTCCAGCGCCTGCGGATACGACTGCGGGTCCGTGTCCGAACTCATCACGAGCAGGCGCACCCGCGGCGGCGGGCGGTTTTCGATCAGCCAGGTGGGCGAGCTCTGGTGGGCGAGGGTCGGGTACTGGGTCAGAAGCTGAGTCAGGTTGCCGGTGTTGGTGTCGGGCTCAGGTTTGAAGTATCCCTCGATGGAAGCAGCCGCCCCGAATCGTGCCGGTTGGCCCAGGTGCAGCTTCGCGGCGCAGTAGCCGCCGGTGGACCAACCCATCACGCTCCAGCGCCGCCCATCACTGGTGACGCGCAGCGTCGAGGTGGCCCAGTTGCGGACATCCTGGTTGAGCCAGGTGAAGGCCTGCGGGCCTCCAGGGAAGTCGGTGCACTCGGTCCACAGGGGCAGTGCCACGCTGGTCTCCGCGAACACCGCCACGAAGGGCGCCACGCGGCCGCTGCGTATCTCCCCGCTTGCGGTTGCGGCGAAGTTGAGTTTGTCGACGATAAAGGGGATTTGTTTGCCCGCGCCGCCGCCGAGCACCATGACCACTGGAAAGCGCGTCTTGGCGTAGCGACGGTCGTAGTACTGCGGCGGCAGCCAGGCCATCACCGTGTCCGTGATACCCGACTGGGCGCCCTTGAGGGTGATTCGTTCGTACCGTCCGATGTCAGACGCCGGCCCTGAGGCCAACGGAAGGACCGGTCGACGGGTCCGCACTCCGTTCACTCCCAGCCGAGTCCCCACCTGGACGACGGGGGGCGCCACCGGAGTGCCCCACAACGATGCCCAGTCCGGGTAGAAACCGTAGTCCATGTTGACTTTGACGGCGACGGCACTGACGGCCGCGGCCTGCGCGAACAGGACACCCACAAGGAACACCGGAATCGTCCAGCGGGACTTCCCGGGTGCCCGACGCCACAGGATGACCAGCGCCACGGGAATGACGACGGCCAAGACGATGCACAAGACCAAGAACCGCACTGACGTGAGGGGCAAAGAAATCCGGCTCTCCTGCCATAACTGAACTGTGTGGGTGATGAGCGGTGTGCTATCGGGTGGTGAGGGTGGGGCCTGTCGGCGGGGGAGGCACGGGCGGCGGGTCGAGAACTCCTACAGCCAACGATCCTGGAGCCACCCATGCGTGCCACAACCTTAGGTCAGACCCTGTGCCACGTGCGAGGCACACGATCAAGATCGAAGGAGCCCGAAAGGTCTAGCCCTCCCCCGGCGGCCGGTGGCTAGAGCGGCAGTCGCCTGAACACCGAACGAGGAAGGTGCCGCAGGGCTGACATGACCC
Source organism: Phycicoccus sp. (assembly GCA_043721655.1). Lineage (GTDB taxonomy): Bacteria > Actinomycetota > Actinomycetes > Actinomycetales > Dermatophilaceae > UBA4719. Next base: position 7,012 of record JAYSQH010000528.1, read on the forward strand.
ACCGCATCGTCGCGGGCGCCCATACCGTATGCCGGCCGGCGGCTACGCCCGCGACGATGACCTCGGCGACCTGTTCGGGGGTCTGGGACAACGGCGCGTCAGCGAGCCCGGCGGTCATCTTGCTACGAACGAAGCCCGGCCGGACCACCAGGACCTGGACACCGTCGGCCGCTATCGCGTCGCCCAGCCCGGAGTAGAAGGCATCCAGTCCGGCTTTGGTGGAGCCATAGACGAAGTTCGACTTCCGGGGGCGCTCGCCGGCCACAGATGACATCGCGATGATCGCCCCGTGCCCCTGTGCGCGCAGTCTCTCGGCCACGAGCACGCCGCAGCCCACCGCTGCCGCGAAGTTGACCTGGACCAGCTCCAGTGCCGCGTCGAGGTCCTGCCACGCACGCTCCTGGTCCCCCAGCAGCCCGAACGCCACCATGACGACGTCGACGTCGCCTCCGGTCTCGAAGATGGAGCTGATGGCGCGCTCATACGAGGTCCGGTCGGTGGCTTCGAGATCCACCTCGGTGACCTGTATGCCGCGAGAGTCCAGTGCTGCGGCGGCGGCCGTCCGGCGCTCCCCCGGGCGCGCGGCCAGCGTGACCCGCACCCCGCGGCGTCCCTCGGTGAGCTTCGCCACCGTGGCCAGGGCGATGTCGGAGGTTCCCCCCAGCACCACGATCCGTTGCACGTTACCGATTGCGTCTTTCACAGCCCCAGCCTCCTGGCAAGGTCGGAGGTGAAGACCCCATCGGGGTCCGCGGCCCGTTTGATGTCGCGCCACTCGTCCAGGCGAGGATACATACGCGCTATCGCTGAGGCCGGGAGCCGGGAGTCCTTCGCGAGATACTCGCGGCCCCCAGCTGCCAGGACCTCCTCGTCCAGCCGGTCGAGCAGCCCGCCCAGGATGCCCGCACCGATCGGCACGTCAAGGGCCAGGGTCCAGCCGGGTGTCGGAAACGACAGGTGGCCCGGGCCCTGCGGCCCGAACCGCTTGAGCACCGCCAGGAACGAGGCCTGACCAGCCTCGCTCAGCATCTCCAGGCACCGGCGGAGCGTGCCCTCGGCGCCGAAGGGCACGACGAACTGGTACTGCAGGAAGCCCCTCGGCCCGTAGATGCGGTTCCAGTGGGCTACGGCGTCCAGCGGATGGAAGAACGCCCCGATGCCCTGGATCTCGTCCCGGCGCTCACGCGGGGCCTTGCGATACCAGGTCTCGTTGAAGGCAGCGACGGTCGCGCGGTTCAACAGGCCGCTGGGAAAGACCGGCGGCGCGACCGCCAGCTGCCTGGGCCTGAAGTCCAGCGGATGGTCGCGAAGCCGGTGTGGCAGCTGCTCCAGGGTGGCTGACCAGCCCCGGGTCAGGACCGAGCGCCCCAGGGAGGAGCCTCGGGCAAGGCAGTCGATCCAGGCGACGGAGTAGGTGTAGCGGTGGTCGCCCTCGGCCATCCGCCCCAGGAGGTCGTCAAGGTCCGTACAGCGCTCGGTGTCCACCAGGCAGTGGGCCGACTCGACCTTCTTCATCCTGAGGGTCGCGCGCAGGACCAGGCCGGTCAGGCCCATGCCCCCGACGGTGGCCCAGAAGAGCTCCGACGCAGGGGTCAGCTGGCGGATCGTGCCATCGGCGCACAGCAGGTCCATGGCAACAACGTGACTTCCGAAGCTGCCGTCCACGTGGTGGTTCTTCCCATGGATATCGGCGGCGATCGCACCCCCGACTGTCACCTGCCGCGTGCCCGGGGTAACCGGCACAAACAGCCCAAGGGGCAGAAGTGCCTGCATCAGGTGGTCAAGGCTGACACCGGCTTCGACCTCGACCAGCGCAGTGGCGGTGTCCACCGACAAGACGCGGTCGCGGGTGGTCATGTCCACCACGGTCCCTCCCCCGTTCTGGGCGGCATCGCCATAGCTGCGGCCCAGCCCACGAGCCAGAACCCCACGCCGA
>JAYSQH010000529.1:0-8968 GCA_043721655.1 Phycicoccus sp.
GCTGGTCGCTCTCGCGGGTCAGCCCTTCCAGGAGCGAGACCACGTCGGCGACCATGACCTCGGACCGGTTGCTGCCGCCGGTGGTGGTGTCGAAGCGGAGAGACTCGCCATGCCCCCGGGCGTCCGGCGCCACGATGCGGTAGTCGCCACGCCAGCGTCTCACCGCGTCCGGCCAGCACAGGCACGAGTCGGTGAAGCCGTGCAACAGAACCAGGGCCGGGCCGTCAGCGCGCCCGAGTTCGTGAGTCATCAGGCGGCCAGGCAGATTCTGAGCGTTCAGGCGCACCAGTATCGACGGTCAGGACAGCAACAGCGAGACCGCATCCGGCAGATCTGACATCGAGGTGACTACGAGGTCGGCTGCCGCCAGATGGGCCACAGGGGTGATCCCGCCAGCGAAGCCAATGGCCTTCATCCCAGCAGCCTTGGCCGCCGCCACACCGTGCTGGCTGTCCTCAACCACGACGCAGCGGGCCGGGATGCGGCCAACCTGGGCGGCGGCATACAGGAAGAGATCGGGCTCGGGCTTGCCCCGCTCAACCTCGCTGGCGCTGAAGATACGGCCATCGAAGAAGTCCCACAAGCCAGTCTTGCCCAGCGTGCGACGCATCTTGGCGTGGGATCCGCTGGAAGCCACGCAGGTCTGGAAGCCTTCAGCAGCAATGATTTTGATCGCCTCGGCAATCCCTGGCACCGCCTCGAGCTGCTCGTCGAAGACGCGGCGGTACTCCGCATCCCACGCCTCCTCCCACCCTGCCGGCACCGGTCGTCCGAGGTGCGCCTCGATGTCGGCGAGCACGTCGGCGGTGCTCTTACCGAGGTGCCGCTGGATCACCTCGGCCCCGGTGATCGGCCACCCGAGCGCGCCGATCGCCTTGACGTCGATGGCAACGGCCAGTCCTTCACCGTCAACCAGGACTCCGTCGCAGTCGAAGATGACCAGACAGTTCGTGGGCGAAGGCATGGCGCCCAACCTAACAACGCAGCCGCGCCGCTTAGGCTGGCGGACGTGTCAGAGGACCAGGTCGGCCAGGTCGGCCAGATCGAGTTCGTGCCAGACGACGACGGCCGCGGTGGCGTGACGGTGATGATGGACGGCAGTCCGCAGTCGCACGTCGACCTCGCCGATCCTGGCAATCTCGGCTTCGAGTACATCGCCCATTTCGCCGCGGTCATCGACACGCTTCCGGCCGGACCGCTCGGGATCACCCACATCGGCGGCGGCGGACTGACGCTGGCCCGATACGTCAACGCTGAACGTCCCGGCTCGCCGCAGATCGTCCTGGAGCCGAACGCCGAGCTGACCGACCTGGTACGCCGCGAGCTTCCGTTGCCACGCCAGCACCGGATCCGGGTCCGCCCGGTCGACGGCCTCACCGGGATCGCCCAGCTCGCCGACGCGAGCGCCGACGTCGTGGTGCTCGATGCCTATGCCGGAGGCCGGAGCCCGTGCGAGCTCACCACCGTGGAGTTCCTTACGGACGCCGCCAGGGTGCTTCGCCCTGGCGGAACGATGCTGCTCAACATCGCCGACGAGCCCAACAAGGCTTTCCTGAGACGGGCGTATGCCGGGCTGGTCACGGTCTTCGGGCACGTCGCCATCATCGGCACCCACGAAGTGCTCAAGGGCAAGCGCTTCGGCAACACCGTGGCCGTCGCCTCGCGCGCTCCGCTCGACCTCGCCGCCCTTCGCCGACAGGTCGCCAAGTCGTCGTTTCCCACGGGACTGCGTGAAGGGTCGCAGCTGGCCAGGGAGTTCGCAGGATCGGCAGCCTTCACGTTGGCGGACAGTTCACAGTCGCCACCACCTCCGCCGCTGAAGGGATGGCGCGTCCGCTGAACTGTGCATCGGGCCTGGGTCAACTCACCAGCGACCTCCGGGAGTGGCTCCGCCCGGTCGGGTGATCGTCAGAATCCGGCGTTTCGAAGCAAGAAATCTTGGTCGGGGTCCCGGCCCATGGTCGGGTCCGGGGCTGCGTCGGGGTCCTGACTGGTGAACGTGTCCTCGAGCCGTATGCGCTCAGGAAGTCTCTTGAAATCCGTCGACGGACGTGGCTTCACACCGTCAGCCACGCTCTTCCTCTTGCTCTTCCTCTTGCCCACGGACTCCACCACATTAGCCAGATCGAACGTACGGTCCACCACTTGTTCTGATGGACCAGCATGACCAGCGTACGGCTGACCGACACGATGGGACAGGGCCCGTCCTACGCCTCCGGGACCAGGTTGCTCCGCAGACCAACGATGGCCGGCAATGTCGAGGTGTGAGCAGTACGCAGCTCGTCGAGCGGCAGGATGAACTGGCCCTGTAACTCGAGCTCGCTGGGCTCATTCACGACCACGCCGATGCTGGCATGGGCAAAGCCGCGACTGGTACACAGATCGGTGAACCGGCCTTGCAGAGCCTCGGGCACGGCGACGATCGCCCGCCCGGCCGACTCGCTGAACAGCAGCGTGAAGGTATCCACGCCGTCACGCTCGCAGACGTCGTCCAGCCAGATCCGGGCACCGACCCCGTTGCGCAGGGACGCCTCGGCCAGCGCGACCGCCAGGCCACCGTCCGACAGGTCGTGCGCCGCCGTGACGAGGCCCTCACGGGATGCGCCGACAAGGATCTCGCCAAGCCTGCGTTCCACGTCGAAATCGAGGCTCGGCGGCCTACCACCGAGGTGGTCGTGGGCGACCTGGGTCCAGGCCGAGCCACCGAACTCTTCGGCGGTGGTACCGAGCAGGTAGATGGCGTCGCCGGGGTTCGTCCAGCCCGACGGGGTCCGGCGGGCCACATCGTCCATGACGCCAAGGACCGCCACCAGGGGGGTCGGGTGGATCGCCACGTCGCCGGTCTGGTTGTACAGCGAGACGTTGCCGCCCGTCACCGGGATGCCGAGCGTCTTGCAGCCCTGCGAGATGCCGCGCACCGCCTCGGCGAACTGCCACATGACAGCCGGGTCCTCGGGCGAGCCGAAGTTCAGGCAGTCGGAGACCGCCAGCGGGACGGCACCAGCAGTCGACACGTTGCGATAGGCCTCGGCCAGCGCCAGCTGAGCACCGGCGAACGGGTCGAGCTGGGCGTAGCGACTGTTGCAGTCGGTCGAGATCGCGACGCCCCGGCCGGTCACCTCGTCGACGCGCACGACCCCGGAGTCGTCGGGCATCGCGAGCGCGGTGTTGCCCATGACATATCGGTCGTACTGGTTGGTAATCCAGGACTTGTCGCACAGGTTCGGCGACGCCATCAGGGCCAGGAGAGCTTTCTTGAGTCCTTCGCCGTCCGTGGGTCGAGCCAGGGCGTCAGGAACGTTGCCCTGCAACGCATCCAGGTATGCCGGCCGCACCATCGGGCGGTGGTAGATCGGGCCGTCGTGGGCCACGGAGCGAGGCGGCACGTCGATGATCAGCGCGTCGCCCCAGAAGACCTCGAGGTGCTTGCCGTCGGTGACTTCACCGACCACCGTCGCCTCGACGTCCCAACGTCTCGTGATCGCCATGAACTCCTCGAGCTTGGCCGGCTCGACCACTGCCATCATCCGCTCCTGGGACTCTGACATGAGGATCTCCTCGACGCGCAGCGAGGTGTCACGCAACGGAACCCGGTCGAGCCAGACGCGCATGCCGCCATCGCCGTTGGACGCGAGCTCGCTTGTCGCACAAGACAATCCGGCACCACCGAGGTCCTGGATGCCGTCGACCACGTGTGCGGCATACAGGTCCAGGCAGCACTCGATCAGCACCTTCTCGGCGAACGGGTCGCCGACCTGGACCGCCGGGCGCTTGGCCGGACCGTTGGCGTCGAACGTCTCGGACGCCAGGACGGAGACACCGCCAATGCCGTCACCACCGGTCTTGGCGCCGAAAAGGATGACCTTGTTGCCGACGCCCGAGGCCTTGGCCAGGTGGATGTCCTCGATCCGCATCTTGCCGACCGACAATGCATTCACCAGCGGGTTGCCCTGGTAGCAGGGGTCGAAGACGACCTCGCCGCCGATGTTGGGCAGACCGAGGCAGTTGCCGTAGCCACCGACGCCGGCAACGATGCCCGGCAGCACCCGCATCGTGTCCAGGTGGTCAGGGGCGCCGAACCGCAACGAGTCCATGACGGCGATCGGGCGCGCACCCATCGACATGATGTCGCGGACGATGCCACCGACGCCGGTCGCGGCACCTTGGTAGGGCTCGATGTATGACGGGTGGTTGTGGCTCTCAACCTTGAAGGTCACCGCCCAGCCGTCCCCGATGTCGACGACGCCGGCGTTCTCACCGATGCCGACCAGAAGCTTCTCTCTCATCGCCTCGGTGGTGTTCTCGCTGAACTGAGCGAGGTGCACCTTCGAGGACTTGTAGGAGCAGTGCTCGGACCACATGACGGAATACATGGCAAGCTCGGCGATGGTGGGACGCCGGCCGAGGATCTCGCGGATCCGGTCGTACTCGTCCGACTTCAGCCCGAGCTCAGCCCAGGGCTGCTCGACATCTGGCGAGTCGGCAGCAGCCGCAACGGTATCGACGGTCAGCTTGTTCACGGCGCTCACGCGTTCACCACTGTCTTCAGGACCGATGAAAAGAACGTGAGACCGTCCAGGGATGGGCCGTAGCCCTCTTCGACAGCGTGCTCGGGGTGCGGCATCAGGCCGACCACGTTTCCGCGTTCGTTAGTGATGCCGGCGATGTCACGGTAGGAGCCGTTGGGGTTGCGGCCACCCTCTTCGCCGACGCCGTTCTCGATCACATACCGGAAGGCCACCCGGCCCTCACCCTCGAGCTGGTCGAGCGTCGCGCCGTCGGCGACGTACTGCCCGTCCTGGTTCTTCAGCACGATCGTGATCTCGTCACCGAGGTCGAAGTCCGTGGTCCAGGCGGTCGTGTTGTTCTCGACTCGTAGGCGCTGGTCACGGCAGATGAAGGTGCGGTGGTCGTTCTGGATCATCGCTCCCGGCAGCAGGTGGGACTCACACAGGATCTGGAAGCCGTTGCAGATGCCCAGCACCGGCAACCCACCGCGAGCTGCCGGGATCAGCGCAGACATGACCGGCGCGAAGCGTGCGATGGCACCCGCGCGCAGGTAGTCGCCGTAGGAGAAACCACCCGGGAGCACCACGGCATCGACATCGTGTAGCGAGTCGTCCCCGTGCCACAGGGTGACGGGCTCGCCACCGGCGATGCGGACGGCACGGCGGGCGTCGTGGTCATCCAGCGAGCCAGGAAAGGTCACGACGCCGATCTTCATGCCTGCGACTCGACCCGAACGCTGACGACGTCCTCGATGACGGGGTTGGACAGCATCGTCTCAGCGGCCTCGCGCGCGGCGGCCAGCACCTCGGCGGTGACCTCACCCTCGACGGTCAGGACGAACCGCTTGCCCTGGCGGACCTGAGTGAACTGGTTGAATCCCAACCGTGGCAAGGCGAAGGCGACAGCCTGCCCCTGCGGATCAAGAATCTCGGACTTGAGCATCACGTCGACGACGACGTTTCCCATGCGAGGTGCTCCTCAGGTGCGGGGCGGTCGAATACGGGGCTGGTCGACCCGAGTTTAGGCGAAGGTTCGACCGGTCAATGACTCGAAGGCCTCGATGTACTTCGCCCGGGTGGCTTCGACGATGCTTTCCGGCAGCGCAGGCGGCGCCTCGCCGGACGACCGGTCCCAGCCGCTGGCCGGCGAGGTGAGCCAGTCGCGCACGAACTGCTTGTCATAGGAGTCCTGGGCCCGTCCGGGCTGCCACGCGGCGGCCGGCCAGAATCGCGACGAGTCGGGAGTGAGCACCTCGTCGGCGAGCACGATCGTAGGGTTACCGTCCGCATCGGGTCGCGATCTGTCGAAACCGAACTCGACCTTCGTATCGGCCAGCAGAATACCCCGGTCGGCGGCAATCTCGTTGCCACGCCTGAGGATCGCGATGGTGAGGTCTCGTACCCGGGCGGCGACCGGCATACCGATCTCGGCTTCGACCTCAGCGAACGTCATCGGCTGGTCGTGCTCACCGATCGGGGCTTTGGTCGAGGGCGTGAAGATCGGCGAGGGCAGCAGGGAGCCGTCAGTCAGCCCGGCAGGCAGCGGAACCCCGCAGACCGAGGACGACTGGCGGTACTCCGTGAGGCCGCTGCCCGTCAGATAGGCCCGACCGATGCATTCGACCGGCACCATGTCGAGTCGCTGGACGAGGACCGCGCGCCCGGCCAAGGCCTCCGGCACCTCTGGCGCCTGGCTGGAGATCACCTGGTTCGGGATGATGTCGGTCAGCTGTTCGAACCACCAGAGCGACAGCTGGGTCAGGACCTTGCCCTTGTCCGGGATCTCGCTGTCCAGGATGTAGTCGAATGCCGAGATCCGGTCAGAGGCCACCAGCAGCAGCTGGTCCTGGCTGGCCTCGCCCGTCGAGGGGTCGATCGGCGCGTAGAGCTCGCGAACCTTGCCCGAGTAGATGTGAGCGTATCCAGGCAACATCGGTGAGCCTCTCATTGCGGAACGGTGATCTCGCCGCGTTGCGCTGCGAGGGCGATGTCGGTGCGGTGCTGCGAGCCCTTGATCCTGATCCGGTCGACTGCGCCGTATGCGCGGTCGCGAGCCTGAGCCAGGTCGGTGCCGGTCGCGACGACGGACAGGAGGCGCCCGCCGGCGGAAACCAGGGAGCCGTCCTTGCCCACGGCCGTGCCCGCATGCAGGACGTAGGCGTCGTCACCGATGTCCGGAAGTCCCTCGATGACGTCACCAGCACGGGGTGAGTCGGGGTAGCCCTTGGCGGCCATGACGACGGTGACGGCGTGCTCCGGGCGCCAGCGAAGGGCCGCGACCTGTTCAAGCGTGCCGACGGCGGCGGCATACAGAAGTCCTCCGAGAGGTGTAGCCAGGCGAGCCAGCACGACCTGAGTCTCGGGGTCGCCGAACCGGGCGTTGAACTCGATCACCCGCATCCCTCGAGAGGTCAAGGCCAGCCCGACATACAGCACGCCGGCGAAGGGCGTTCCACGGTGGCGCATCTCGTCCACGGTCGGTTGCGCGACGCGATCGACGACATCCTGGACCATCGAGCTGGGTGCCCAGTCCAGCGGTGAGTAGGCCCCCATGCCGCCGGTGTTGGGGCCTTTGTCGTCGTCCGAGAGACGCTTGAAGTCCTGCGCCGGGGCCAGCGGCACCACGGTGGTGCCGTCCGTGATGCAGAAGAGCGAGACCTCGGGGCCGTCCAGGAACTCCTCGACGAGAATCCGCCCGCCGGACTTGTCCAGGCACTGGGCGGCGTGGGCGAGGGCACGAGAGCGGTTGCGTGTCACCACCACGCCCTTGCCGGCGGCCAGCCCGTCGTCCTTGACGACGTAGGGCGCCCCCAGAGCGTCCAGCGCCCCGGCCACCTCTTCGACAGTGGTGCAGACGTGGGCCAGCGCGGTCGGCACCCCGGCAGCCGCCATGACCTCTTTTGCGAACGACTTGCTCCCCTCGAGCCTGGCTGCCTCCGCTGAAGGCCCGAAACAGGCGATTCCGCGCTCACGCACCGCGTCGGCCACCCCAGCGACGAGGGGCGCCTCCGGCCCGACGACGACCAGATCCACGCCGAGCGAGGCGGCCAGCGCTGCGACACCAGCACCGTCGAGCAGGCCATGAGGCAGCTCCCGGCAAAGGGCAATGGCATCGATGCCGGGGTTGCCCGGGGCAGCGATGACGGCGTCGACGGAGGGGTCGAGGGTCAGAGCCTTGACGATGGCGTGCTCACGAGCACCTGTGCCGATGACGAGAACCTTCACGGGCGGTAAGCCTAGGCGCAATCCACCGGGGATGCGTTTTGGCCGACTGGTCCGCCAGAGGGTGTGCCGCAGACTAGACTTGCATGTTCGCATTGGGGGCCCACATCCCGGCCCCGTGCGGCGAAGCCCAGCAACCCACAACTCGACTCAGGCGGAGCAGTGACCGTTTCGGAAAAGCCGATCAACCCCTCGACACGTCAAGGCGCCCCGGTGAACCCTGACGCTGTTGCTGCCCAGATCGCGGTCGAACAGGCCCATGTCGACAAGGTCTATGCCGAGCTCGACAAGGCGACCGAACGCGCCGCGATGGTGGAGGCCGAGGGCCTTGCTCGCGGCCGGATCTCCCGCACCGGCGACGTTCGCGACGAGGAGATCACCGGCCTGTTCGAGCGAGACGCCCTGGTGTTCAACGCCAACAAGCGACGCGCCACCCTCGAGATGCAGTATGAGGGCCTCGTCTTCGGGCGGCTGGACCTCGATCACGAGACCTCCGACGGGGCTGACCGCGACATCCGGTATGTCGGCCGTCTGGGTGTGCGCGACGATGACTACGAACCGCTGGTGATCGACTGGCGTGCGCCCGCGGCAGCGCCCTTCTATCGCTCCACCCCGGTCGAGCCACTGGGCGTGATTCGGCGAAGAGTCTTGCGCTGCAAAGGCTCTGACGTAGTTGGCATCGAAGACGACCTTATGGTCCCTGAGGCACCAGACGATCTCGTGGTCGTCGGCGACGGTGCGCTGATGGCGGCCCTGACCCGCACCCGTGGCGCCCGGATGCGCGACATCGTCGCCACGATCCAGCGCCATCAGGATGAGGCCATCCGGGCACCTGCCCGCGGGGTCACGGAGATCACCGGAGGCCCCGGCACGGGCAAGACGGTCGTCGCACTGCACAGGGCGGCATACCTGCTGTACTCCGATCGTCGCCGTTTCGAGTCCGGCGGGATCCTGGTGGTGGGGCCGTCAGCGGCCTACACGGCATATATCGAGCGGGTCCTGCCCTCTCTCGGTGAGGACACGGTGACCCTGCGGTCACTTGGCGACGTCGTCGACGGGGTCACCGCCGACCGGCTCGACCCGCCGGCGGCCGCCGCTCTCAAGGGTTCGTTGAAGATTCGGCGGATCCTCGCGCGAGTCGCCCGCAACGTCATCCCCGACGCGCCAACAGAGCTGCGTGCCTTCGTTGCAGGGCGGGCCATCCGGCTCGACTCCGTGGTGCTGGACCGCGTCCGTAG
>JAYSQH010000530.1:0-8098 GCA_043721655.1 Phycicoccus sp.
CAAGATGGCTGCCATGCCGAATGTCTTCTCGACGACCCGCGGCGGCTGGGAACGTCCTGTGATGGCATCCTTTGTCATGGTGTCCGATCCGACAGAGGCTCGCCCGGACAAGGACCGTCGGCGCCGTCGCGCTTCGGCCGGACTGGCCCTGTTCTCACGCCTCGCCGAGCGCGGTCGGATGACCGCGCCTAAGGAGTATTAGATGGGAAGCTTTCACGTCGACTCCGAGGTCGGCCGGCTTCGGCGGGCGATCGTGCATCGGCCCGGTCTCGAGCTGATGCGACTGACACCAACCAACAAGGATGACCTTCTTTTCGACGACGTGATGTGGGTCGAGCGGGCACAGCACGAGCACGATGGGTTCGCTGAGACCCTGCGCACGCTGGATGTCGAGGTCCTCAACTTCGACACGCTACTGCGCGAGACGGTGGAGATGCCCACGGCGCGTGACTACATCCTGGACCACATCTTCGACGAACGAGTTTACGGTCCGATCGCGCTCGACCCGGTCCGGGCGGCGCTCGCCTCGCTCGATTCGCAGACGCTCGCGGAGACCCTTGTCGGGGGATTGACCAAGCGCGAGGTGCTCGAGTGGATCGACGAGCCCCCATCCCTGTACTTCCATGCGCTGGAGGACGACAAGTTCGTGCTCTGGCCGCTGACCAACCACCTGTTCACCCGTGACACGTCGTGCTGGGTCTACAACGGCGTGGCCATCAACGCGATGCGCAAAGACGCTCGCATGCTCGAGTCGCTTCACTACGAGGCCATCTACCGGTGGCACCCGATGTTCGCCAACGCGGACTTCCCCAAGTGGTCGGAGGGAACCACAGGGGGCAAGGCAACGATGGAGGGCGGCGATGTGCTGGTCATTGGAAACGGCGCAGTGTTGGTCGGGATGAGCGAACGCACCACGCCACAAGCTGTCGAGCGACTCGCCTTGCAGCTCTTCACAGCCGGCTCCGCACGCTGCATCGTCGCCGTGGTGCTCCCGCAGCGGCGGGCGTTCATGCATCTGGACACGGTCATGACGATGGTCGACGGTGAGACCTTCACCAAGTACGCGGGTCTGAGCATGCTGGCGTCGTTCACGGTCGAGCCCGGCGACACCGAGCAGGAGTTGCGCGTCACCCAGCATCCGCCGGAGGATATGCACCGTGTCATCGCGGCGGCGCTGGGGCTGGACGCCATCCGGGTGCTCACCCCGACCCAGGACGTGCACTCCGCAGAGCGTGAGCAGTGGGATGACGGATGTAATGTGCTCGCCGTCAGACCGGGCGTGGTCATCGCCTACGAGCGCAACGTCACGAGCAACACGCACCTGCGCAAGAACGGCATCGAGGTGGTCACCGTGGCCGGGAGCGAGCTCGGGCGGGGCCGCGGCGGTCCGCGCTGCATGTCATGTCCGATCGAGCGGGAGGCTGTCTAGCATGTCGCACAACCTGAGTGGCCGTAACTTCCTCAAGGAGCTCGACTTCGGTCCGAGCCAGTGGGGTGAGCTGCTGGCCCTCTCTGCGTCGCTGAAAGCCGCCAAGGTGTCCGGGCGCGAAAAGCAGCACCTGAGCGGCAAGAACATCGCGCTGATCTTCGAGAAGACGTCGACTCGCACGCGCTGTGCGTTCGAGGTCGCCGCCTTCGACCAGGGAGCGCATGTCACGTATCTCGACCCGAGCGGCAGCCAGATCGGCCACAAGGAGTCGATGAAGGACACTGCGCGGGTCCTCGGCCGGATGTACGACGGTATTCAGTACCGCGGGTCCCGCCATGAGCTGGTCGAGACTCTCGGCGAGTTCGCCGGCGTTCCGGTGTGGAACGGCCTGACCGACGAGTGGCACCCGACCCAGTCGCTGTGCGACATGCTCACCATGCGCGAGTGGAGCCCCAAGCCAGAAACCGAGATCGCCTTCGCCTACTGCGGTGACGCCCGCAGCAATGTGGGTAACTCGCTCCTCATCGCAGGGGCGATGATGGGGATGGACGTCCGCATGGTCGCCCCCCGCTCGCTGTGGAACCCGGATGAGGTCATCGCCGCTGCCTTGGCGATCGCCGAGACCACCGGCGCCCGGATCACCCACACCGAGGACACCGGCGAAGGCGTCGCGGGCGTCGACTTCGTCTACACCGACGTATGGGTCTCGATGGGGGAGCCCAAGGAGAAGTGGGCCGAGCGAATCGAGCTGCTGCGCCCCTACCAGGTCAACGCCGACCTGATGAAGAGCACCGGCAACCCGGACGTCCGTTTCATGCACTGCCTGCCGGCCTTCCACGACCGGAATACGGCCATCGGGGAGCAGCTCTTCCAGACCACCGGGCTGGACGCGCTCGAGGTCACCGACGAGGTCTTCGAGTCCGCGGCGTCCATCGTGTTCGACCAGGCAGAGAACCGGATGCACACCATCAAGGCCATCCTCGTCGCGACGTTGGGCGACTGAGGGTCACCGAAGCAGTGATAGATCTTGACGCCGGGTTGCGACTTTCGTGGCACGGATGACACTCGAACAGACGATGAACATGGAGCAGCAATGATTGAGACGCAGGCACTGTCACAGCAGCAGATCTCGCTAGCCGACCGGGTGACAGCCCACAACTACCACCCGTTGCCGGTGGTCATCACCTCTGCTGAAGGGGCGTGGATGACCGATGTCGACGGGCGCCGTTATCTGGACTGCCTGGCGGGATACTCGGCGATCAACTTCGGCCACGGGCATCCGGTGCTGGTTGCCGCCGCCCGGGAGCAGATGGGGCGCGTCACGCTGACCAGCAGGGCTTTTCACACCGACAAGCTCGGACCTTTCTGCCGCGACCTCGCGGCGCTGGCCGGGATGGAGGTCGTCCTGCCGATGAACACCGGGGCAGAGGCCGTGGAGACAGCGATCAAGGTGTCTCGCAAGTGGGGGTATGACGTCAAGGGCGTGGCGCCGGACCAGGCCAACATCATCGTGTTCGACGGCAACTTCCATGGTCGGACCACGACGATCGTGAGCTTCTCGACCGATCCCGTCGCCCGCGACGGCTTCGGTCCGTTCACCCCCGGGTTCACGGTCGTTCCCTATGGCGATGCGGCGGCGGTGGAGGCGGCCATCGATGCCAACACGGTTGCCGTGCTAGTCGAGCCGATCCAGGGTGAGGCCGGCGTGCTCATTCCGCCAGCGGGCTTCCTGCAGGCGGTGCGCGACCTGTGCACTCGCGAGAACGTGCTGTTCGTCGCCGATGAGATCCAGTCGGGTCTGGGGCGTACCGGAAGCACGTTCGCCTGCGAGCTGGAGGGTGTGGTGCCGGACATGTACATCCTCGGCAAGGCCTTGGGCGGCGGGATCGTGCCTGTTTCGGCACTGGTCTCCTCACGCGCGATCATGGAGGTCATCCGTCCGGGCAACCACGGCTCGACGTTCGGCGGCAACCCGCTGGCTTGTGCGATCGGGCATGCGGTGGTTGGGCTCCTCGAGACCGGTGAGTACCAAGCCCGCGCGGCGATGCTGGGGGAGCGGTTGCGCAAGAACCTCGATGCTCTCGTCGGCCAGGGCGTCGTGACCGTGCGCTCGCGGGGCCTGTGGGCGGGCGTCGACGTGGATCCGGATCTGATGACCGGACGCGAGGTCTGCGAACGGCTGATGGCACGGGGTGTCCTGGCCAAGGACACCCACGGGTCCACGATCCGGCTGGCGCCACCCATCGTGATCGAAGAGGCCGACGTGGACTGGCTGACCGCACAGCTTGAAGCAGTCCTCGGCTGAAGGAGAAAGCGGATTCAGGGCTATTCAGCTGACCGGACTACGCTGATGGGCTGTGGATGAGATGCGGCCCCGGGCCGGTGTGCATTATCCGAGCTCGGCCGGGGAGTTCCGGTCCTGGTTCGGGACCGACGAGGACTGCCTCGACTATCTGGACTGGCTGCGCTGGCCCGAGGGCTTCGTGTGTCCTGGCTGTGGCCATGCCGGCGGCTGGTGGGTGGCCGATGGGCGGTACAAGTGCTCGGGTTGCGGCGAGCGGACGTCGGTGACGGCGGGGACGCTGTTCGATCGCCGACGGACGCCGTTGACGGTGTGGTTCGAGGCCTGCTGGTTGTTCGCCTTGGGCAAGGACGGCATGTCGGCGTTGAGCCTGCAGCGGTCGCTGGAGATCGGCTCGTACGCGACCGCGTGGGCGATGCTGCATCGGCTTCGCTCCGTGCTGGTGCGCCCCGGTCGAGACCGACTGACCGGCACGGTGGAGGTGGACGAGACGTACATCGGCGGCGAGGAGCCAGGACTGCGCGGCGGAGGAGCCAAGGGCAAGAAAGCATTGGTAGGCGTGGCCGTCGAGGTTAATGAGCCGCGCGGGTTCGGGCGAGCCCGGATGGCGATCTTGGCCCATGGGTCGGCCGCCTCGCTGCACTCCTTCGTCACCGAGCACGTCGAGCCGGGCTCGCGGGTGATCACCGACGGCTGGGCCGGCTACCGCGGTATCGACAAGCTTGGCTACACCTATGAGCCGCGCAGCGGGCGGGCCGCTCGCGCCCGCGGACAGGACCCCGGTGAGCTGCTTCCCGCGGTCCACCGTGTGGCGTCGTTGGTCAAGCGGTGGCTGCTGGGCACGCATCAAGGTTCGGTCGACGAGGCGCACCTGCAGAGCTACCTCGACGAGTTCGTCTTCAGGTTCAACCGACGCCGCTCGCGCAGCCGAGGCATGGTCTTCTACCGGGTGCTCGAACTCGCCGTCGCCCACGAGCCGGTGCGCTACCGCGAGCTGGTCGCCCACCCGAAGCCGAAGCGAGTCCCGCCCGGGCCGCCAGGAGGAGGCGGCCATCCGCCGAGCATGGACCGTCCGCGAGCACATCGACCCTGGAGAGCATCCTGACCTGCGGTGGTCCGGTCAGCTGAATAGCCCTGAGCGGATTTACCACCCCTTTTGCCCTACAGTTAGGTGGGGCGTCTGTGTCAGCCTCAAGTCACGACGACGATTGAGAAGGAACCATGATGAAGCTTTCCAGGTATGTGGGGGGTGCACGCTCTGTGCGCCTTGGTGTCGCCTCGCTTGCGGCCGTGGGGCTTTTCCTGGCGCTCCCAGTCAGCGCCCAGGCGGCGGCGAGCCCCATACCGCTGGGCAATGCCGACCCGTTCGTCGTTCTCGCCGGTACCACCATCACCAACACCGGTACGACCACGATCACCGGTGACATCGGGGTGTCTCCCGGCTCGAGCATTACCGGTGGGCCGCCGCTGCTGGTTCTGAACGGCACCTCCCACGTAGCAGACACCGTGGCGCTCGGCGCGCAGGCAGCCCTGGGCACCGCCTTTGACAACGCCGCTGGCCAGACGCCCGCCACGGCGATCCCCAGCGAGCTCGGCGGGCAAACCCTGGTGTCGGGGATCTACAGCTCCGGCGTATTCGCGATCAACGGCACCCTCACACTGGACGGCGCGAACAACCCGAATGCCGTCTTCATCTTCCAGTCCGCCGCCACGCTCACCGCGGCGTCAGGCAGCCGGGTCACGTTCATCAACGGCGCTACTTCCTGCAACGTGTTCTGGCTGGTCAGGAGCTCGGCGACACTCGAGACCACAGCCAACTTCGCCGGCAACATCCTGGCGTTGACCTCCATCGACCTGCGAACCGGTGCGACCTTGAACGGGCGAGCGCTGGCCCGCAATGGTGCAGTAACGCTTCAGGGGAACACGATCATCAAGCCGACCTGTGTTGCGGCGCCGACACCCACAGCAACAGCCACCGCCACGCCTACGGCCACCCCTACAGTGACTGCCACGCCGGTGCCTACCGCGACTCCGCAGGTGAGGCTGGTTCCGACCGGGTCCGTGGCTACCGGTGACGGCAGCACCAGCGGCGGCGGGAACAGTCTGCTGGGCCTGCTCGCCGGTTTCCTGGTTCTCGGTGGGTTTGGTGGCGCGGCGGTCTTCGTGTCTCGCCGTGGTCTGAACTCCTGAAGGTAGCCGGTTGCGGACCCGTTTCGCTGGCTCCCGTCCTGATCTGGCCCGTGTGCCGGTGAAGGCGGGAGCTGCGGTGATACTGGCCGCGATTGCTGTGCTGATCGCAGGCTGCTCCGGCCAAACGGGTGCAACGGTGGCATCGTCATCGCCTACGGGCTGGTTTTCGCCTTCACCGCTGCCTGTTCCGAGCTCCACGTCGCCGCGCGTTGTGCAGCCTGCCCATCTGGCACGGTCCGTGCCAGTCCGTCTGCAGATCCCGGTGATTGGCGTGGACTCCACGTTGATGGATCTCGGGCTGCGGGCCGACGGGACGATGGAGGTGCCGCCGCGCGGCTTCCCTGCCGGCTGGTTCACCGGCGCGCCGACCCCTGGTGAGCTGGGCCCGGCGATCATCGTGGGCCATGTCGACTGGAAAGGGCCAGGAGTCTTCTACAACCTGGACAAACTCAGGATCGGGGACCAGGTCACCGTGACCCGCAAGGACGGGAGCAAGCCGGCGTTCCGGGTGACGCGGGTCTCCAATTTCGCGAAGGCCGACTTCCCCACGGCTTTGGTCTACGGCAACCTTGACCACCCCGGGCTCAGGTTGATCACCTGCGGTGGGTCCTTCAACCGGCAGACCGGCCACTACGAGGACAACATCGTCGCATTTGCCGATTTCGTGGCGCCCTCCAGCTAGACCAGGTGCCGCTGGTTGAGCGCTCATGGTTGAGCAGTAAAGCAGTCCCCGGCAGGGCGGTAGAATCAGCGCGAGCCGGCGGGGGACGTTGTTCCCTTCGCAAGAGGCTCGGGCGCCCGTAGCGTGCCCAACAAGGTTTCGGGCGGCCCTAGCGCGCCCAGTGTGTATGACGAGAGGCAATCTCAGTGCGGACTTCAGAGGCGGACGTTTCAGGCGGAATACAGAAGACGGAGGTTGAAGGCGAAACAGCGAGCGCAACAGCGCCCGACGGGGCAAAGGCACTATGGGCGTGCGTTGACGGCAACGAAGCGGCTGCCATGGTTGCTCATGCCTGCAGCGAAGTGATCTCGATCTACCCCATCACTCCTGCCTCGACCATGGGCGAGCACGCCGACGCCTGGACGGCTGCCGGACGCACGAACCTGTGGGGGTCGGTCCCCGAGGTGGTCGAGATGCAGTCCGAGGCCGGTGCTGCCGGAGCGCTGCACGGCGCGGTTCAGAAGGGCGCCCTCGGCACGACCTTCACGTCGTCCCAGGGCCTGCTCCTGATGCTCCCCAACATGTACAAGATCGCGGGCGAGCTGTCGCCGTGCGTGATCCACGTCGCCGCCCGCACCCTGGCCACCCACGCGCTGTCGATCTTTGGTGACCACTCTGACGTGATGAGCGCGCGGATGACCGGCTGGGCGATGCTGTGCTCGTCGTCGGTGCAGGAGGCGCAGGACTTCGCACTCATCTCCCACGCCGCCACGATGCGTGCGCGCATCCCGTTCATGCACTTCTTCGACGGGTTCCGCACCTCGCACGAGATCAACAAGATCAACGTCGTCAGCCAGGACGTCATGCGCGCCATGCTTCCGGACGAGCTGGTGCTGGAGAACCGGCTGCGCGGGCTCACCCCGGACGCCCCTACGGCGCGCGGTACCGCCCAGAACCCCGACGTCTTCTTCCAGGGCCGTGAGGCCAGCAACTCCTACCACAACGCCGTGCCCGGGATCGTGGCGCAGATGATGGACGAGTTCGCCGGGCACACCGGGCGCCAGTACAGCCTCGTTGACTACCACGGAGCTCCGGACGCAGAGCGGGTCGTTGTCATCATGGGCTCGGGCGCGGGTGCCGTGCGCGAGACCGTCGAGGCCCTGGTCGCCTCCGGCGAGAAGGTCGGTTTCCTCAACGTCCGGCTGTACCGTCCGTTCCCGGTCGAGGCCTTCCTGGCCGCACTGCCGGCGAGCACCAAGCACCTCGCCGTCCTCGACCGCTGCAAGGAGCCGGGGGCCCCGGCCGAGCCGCTGCACCTGGACGTGTCCACCGCCCTGATGGACAGCGTGATGTTCAACGGCGGTGGCACGCTGCCGACCGTCATCGGCGGCCGTTACGGTCTGTCGAGCAAGGAGTTCACGCCGCGGATGGTCGCCAGCGTCTTCACCGAGCTGGGCCGGGAGAAGCCGAAGCGCCGTTTCACCGTCGGCATCGTGGATGACGTCACGCACCTCTC
>JAYSQH010000531.1:0-4157 GCA_043721655.1 Phycicoccus sp.
CGAGCGTAACAGACCCACACCGGTCCGAATGCTGCCGTCCCCCATGGAGCACTCCCGCGCGGTTCTCTAAGCCCAGACCCCGTGACCGCGCAAGGTTCCGCTTGCGGGAAGAGAACGATGGCAAGGAATCTTGACTTGCAGCCCTCGGTTTGGTCGAGCGGTTTTGATTGGGCCGCCGTGGAGTTGCGGTCGGGAGTGGCTCCAGGAACTCCAATTTCCGTCGGACACTCCTGTCTTTGCGCTGTACTTGCGGGTTATCGCTTTCCGAGCACGTACCGTTGGATGGCGATCACGGCGGCGCCGCGGCACCATTCGGAGTCGTCTCCGGGAGTCGTCACGATGTTCAAGGGTATGGCCCGAGGATCCCGGTCGATGCTGATGCCCTCTTGAATGGCGACGGCGGCTACGTCCACGAGCCGCACACCTTCGCCGCCGAGGATGATGCGTTCCGGGGACGTGAGGTTGGCGACCGCGGCAAGAAGCCGGCCCAACCCGCGCCCCGCGTCGTCAACGACGCGTCTTGCAAGCGGGTCTCCCAAGCCCGCAAGGGTGAGCGCCTCGTCGTAGTCGACGGTGCGCCCGAGCGCCGAAGAAACGGCCTGGCTGATGGCGGAGAGAGTCAGTGTGCTGCGCGCGCAGCCGCGATGTCCGGCCGGGCAGAGCGGTCCGAATGGGTCGAGCGGCCAGTGCCCGACGAGCCCGAGTCCGGAGTCGGCGTCGACGACGATCTCGTCGTGGATCACGAGGCCGTAGCCGATGCCGACCCCCAGAGTGATGACTGCGAATCGGTCCGCTCCGCGGCCGGCTCCGAACCAGTGTTCCGATTCGGTGAAGGCCACCACGTCGTTGTCAATGACGACCGGGAGCCCAGTGAGCCGTTCGAGCATTCGTCCCAGGTCGATGTCGTTCCAGCCGAGGAAGGGTGCGCTGAGCACAACCGAATGATCTGCCACCAGGCCACCGATTCCCACCCCCATGGCGGTGACGGAGGGAACGAGTTCGCGGAGTTGTCTGGCCAACTGCGCTATGACGGAGGCCACATCAGCTGGTTCCCGAGAGTGAAGCGGAGCAGACACGGAGTGGAGGATGTTCGCGCGCAGGTCGGTCACGACGGCGAGAACCGCGTCGCCTGTGAGCTTCATGCCGAGGAAGTGTTGTGAATTCGGCACGATGTCGAGCGGCCTGGTCGGTCGTCCGGCACGCCCATCTGCGCGCTCCTCGACCTCGACCAGCAGGCCGCTTTCGATGAGGGGGGCGCTCAACCGGGTGAGTGAACCAGGCGAAAGGTCAAGTTTCCGGGCGATGTCGCTTCGAGAAATAGGCCCATTGATGAGGACTTCGAGCGCGACTAGGCGTGACGCTCCCGTGTCCGGCGTCCAAGGGGGCGTGGCAATCAGCATTTCGGCCCTCCTCTCGTCTCGACAGCTCTAACAGTGGCACAACGGGTTAGTTCCGTCAATAAACAATCTATTGCCTCTGACCCAGTTTTTCGTCGCTATTGACACCCTATTACTTTTGCCGTAGAACTATTTCCACTGCAGCAATTCTCACGGCGGTGAGACAACACCAGTGTCCGACAATGACGACAGGAGAATCGCAATGAAGCGTTTTAGCACGATCGGATCGGCGGTGGCGGTGGCAGCGGCGATCGCTCTCGTGGCCGCCGGCTGCTCTTCGGGTTCGACCGGAGCAAGCACCACCAGCAAGCCGGTCACGATCACGTACTGGGGTGCCTACGGCAACGGCGGCAATTCGACCCAGCAGGACGCCCTCAACAAGGATTTGATCCCGGCGTTCGAGAAGGCAAACCCCGGAATCACCGTGAAGTACGTCGATGTGGCCTACGACGCCCTGCTGCAGAAGCTCACGACGAGCGCGGCGGGCGATCAGTTGCCCGACCTCGTGCGGGCAGACCTGGGATGGGTCCCCCAGTTCGCCGACCTCGGGGCACTCGTGCCGCTGAGCTCGAAGATGTCCGACTTCGGCGCGCTGTCAAAGGCGGTCTACCCGGGATCCCTGGCGACCAACCTGTACAAGGGCAAGTACTACGGGCTGCCACTGGACACCAATACCCGGGTGTTGATCTCAAGCCAGAAGGCGCTGGACGCGGCGAAGATGTCCGCCCCGCCCACGACCTTCGCGGAGCTGAAGTCCATGGCTTCTGCCCTCAAGGGCACCGGCCTCTCGGTGTTCGCCGACGGCGGCCTCGGCGCGTGGAACATCTCCCCCTGGATCTGGTCCGGCGGCGGCGCGATCACCAACAGCAAGCAGACCAAGTCGACCGGGTACCTGAACGATTCGAAGAGCGTTGCCGCTGTGCAGATGCTCGTCGACCTGTACAAGGCGGGAGAGATCCCGAACCTCATCACCGGGAATCAGGGAGCAAAGTCGACCTCGGACGGTCTTCCGGGTGGAGAATACGCGAATATTCTCGACGGACCATGGATGCAGGGAATCTGGACTGGCCAGTATCCCGACTTCAAGCCCATCTACTCCCCGGTCCCGGCAGGCGACGGCGGCTCGGTGAGCGTGGTCGGCGGTGAGGACATCGTCCTGACCTCCTCATCGAAGCACCAGGATGCCGCGATGAAGTTCATTCGGTTCACCCAATCGGAGAAGTTCCAGATCGCCATGGTGAAGACCGGGCAGATGACCGTGGTGCCGGCCTTCGCCAGCCAGCAAGCGAGCATCGCGCCCTACTACGGCACCTTCGCGAACCAGCTCAAGACCGCGAAGTCACGCCTCGCGATCCCGCAGGCATCCAAGGTGGACACGATCCTCTCGACGGATCTGACACCGGCCTTCACCGGAACGACCACAGTGAAGGATGCCCTCACCAAGGCCGCCGGTGAGATCGACGGTCTTCTGGCCGGCGGAAAGTAAGCAATTGCCCCTCATCACCATGGACGCGTCCTCGGTGGGCAGCGCGACGGAGGACTCCTTCGTCGCGCTGCCGCGCAGGACTCCTCCCACCCCCCGCAGGAGCCGGCGCCCGTTGACCGCGATTCGGTTTCGCACCCTGGCGATCCCGTACCTCTTCCTCGCGCCCGGAGTTCTTCTCTTCGGCGCCGCGATCGTCTATCCGGCACTCCAAGCCTTCCGGATGAGCTTCTTCGACTGGAAGATCGTCTCCGGTGCGGTGAGCGATTTCATCGGCCTCGACAATTACGCGAGAGCGTTCCAGGACGGTCATTTCTGGCTGAGCCTGTCGAACAGCGGGATCTACATGCTCGCCACAGTGCCCCCGCAGATCATCCTCGGCCTATTCATCGCGACTCTTCTCAAGCGCAAAAGCCCATCGCAGCCCCTCTTCCGCGTGCTCTTCTACCTCCCGGTGGTCACGAGCTGGGTGGTGGTCTCCCTCCTGTTCAAATACCTCTTCGCCGACCAGGGGCTCGTCAACTTCACACTCCACGACTTCCTCCACCTCACGACCAGCGACGTCTCCTGGCTGTCGACCCGAGGAACGGCGCTCGTCGCCATCTGTGCCCTGGGAATCTGGAAGGGCATCGGCTGGTCGATGATGATCTTCCTCGCCGCGCTGCAGGGCGTTCCCCAATCCCTCGAGGAGGCCGCGACGGTCGACGGGGCCAACAGCTGGCAGCGGTTCCGTGCGGTGACGCTTCCCGCGATCTCGCCCGCGACAGTGTTCGTGACCGTCATGCTCGTCATCGGCGGATTCAACGTCTTCACCTCCGTCCTGCTCCTCACGGGCGGCGGACCAGTCGGGTCGACAGATGTCGTACTCAGCTACATGTACACCCAGGCGTTCACCTATCTGGACTTCGGATACGGGTCGGCGATCGCCGTGATCCTGTCCGTGATCGTGTTCGTTCTTGCGATCGTGCAGCTTCGGCTGTTCCGTGAACAGGCGACAGGGGAGGAACTCGCATGACCACGATCCGCACACAGGCGACCAACGCACGATCCAGTGCTGCTGCAACACGTGGTGCCGCCACGACCTTCCGCTACGTCGTTCTCATCGTCGGCGCTCTCGTCATGGTCACACCGTTTGTGTACATGGTGTCGACGAGTTTCAAGGCGCAGGCGTACGTACTCACCTTCCCGCCACAGTTCATCCCGAACCCGGCGACGACGGCGAACTACTCGGAGGCGCTCACCAGCCAGAACTTCCTGCTCTACTTCGCCAATTCGCT
>JAYSQH010000532.1:0-2104 GCA_043721655.1 Phycicoccus sp.
CCGCCCTTGGTGAGGATGTGGATCTGCCCGAAGCTCTGCAAAGCCTGGATGGTCGATACGACGATGAGGAAGAAGAGCTGTGGCCCGAGCAGCGGGATCGTGACGCTGCGGGCCAGCCGCCAACCTTTGGCACCGTCGAGCCGAGCTGCCTCGAAGATCTCGGGAGAGATGCCGCCGACCCCCGCGGCGAGCACCAGGACGCCATAGCCGAACTGCATCCACACCGTCGAGATGCTCACCGATATCAGGGCGATCGACGGGTCGGTGAGCCAGCCGATCCGGTCGATGCCGAACTGTCCCAGGATGCCGTTTGCCACGCCGATCGCCGGGTTGTAGATGACGGCGAAGACCACTGACGCGCTCGCGGCGGAGAACGCCATCGGGATGGCGAAGGCAGTGCGGAACACCCGTGTGGCCCGAACGCGGGTCTCGAGCAGCAGCACGACCGTCAACGCCAGGAGCACGCCGGGCACCACCGTCATCACCGTGAACATCAGGGTGTTGAGGAGCACGTGCCGGAAGTCCGGGGACGCCAGCATCTGCGTGTAGTTGCGCGCGCCGACGAACGCTCCCGCGCCACCGAAGATGTCGTTGCCGTGCAAGGAGAGGTATACGGAACGGATCAGCGGGTAGAAGATGAACAGCCCCAGCCCGACCAGGGAGGGCAGCAGGAAGACCCAGGCGATGAGGGACTCTCGACGGCCGCGCGCCGCACGGGCCACATGGGCGCGGTTGGTGGATGCGGTAGTCGGGACGGTAGTCAAGTCACCTCGTTCGGCCGGTGAGAGGCGCCCTCGAATCGGTCGATTCGGGCATCCACGACCCCGAGGCTAGGTATCGCCGCCCCCACGGTCAATCACAAGATGTCACAGTTCGTCAACATTTGCGCCTCGATGAGCCCCCTGACCCGGATGTTCGGCTGGCACGACATCCGGGGCAGGCCGCTAGACTGGCCCGCACAGGCGTTGACCCGGCTATCACCGGCGAGCCTCCGGAAGAACGGGCACGCGAGCACACGGCATACGACGGGGCTCGCGAGCCTCACTAGAACCGGACGGGTGGGCCCGTGAGCGCCTCAGGCCAGAGCGGTCGTGTTTCCTGGAGTGCAGTCTCGATCTCCGGGAGGTCCGGCAAGCGAGGTGGTACCGCGATGCCGTGCAGGCGTCGTCCTCGTACTGACAGTCCACAGACCGTGTGGGCCTGTTTCGACGAGTTGATGACGGAGATGTGCCCGATGACCTACCCCAAGGTCGACTTCTTGCCCGACGAGGTATCCGCGACAACGGGCGACGCTGCGCGTGTCGGAGTGGTGGCGAGCCCGAAGTTCCCGGCGATCGAGGAGCGCGTCCTCAAGTACTGGGACGAGGACGGCACCTTCATGGCGTCGGTCGAGGCGCGTGACGCGGGTAAGAACGGCGAGAACGAGTTCGTCTTCTACGACGGCCCGCCGTTCGCCAACGGCCTGCCGCACTACGGTCACCTGCTCACCGGATACGTCAAGGACCTCATCCCGCGCTACCAGACCATGCGTGGCCGCCGGGTCGAACGCCGGTTCGGCTGGGATACCCACGGGCTGCCGGCCGAGCTCGAGGCCCAGCGGGTGCTGGGGCTGAAGACCAAGGGCGAGATCCTCGAGCTGGGCATCGAGGAGTTCAACGCGGCCTGCCGCGAGTCAGTCCTGAAGTACACCGACGACTGGCAGGCCTATGTACGCCGTCAGGGTCGCTGGGTCGACTTCGAGCACGACTACAAGACGCTCAACCCCGACTACATGGAATCGGTCATGTGGGCGTTCAAGACGTTGTACGACAAGGGACTTGTCTACGAGGGCTACCGCGTCCTGCCGTACTGCTGGAACGACGAGACACCGCTGTCCAACCACGAGCTGCGGATGGATGACGACGTCTACCAGATGCGCCAGGACCCGGCGGTCACCGTCGGCTACCGGCTCGACAGTGGCGAGCTGGCGCTCATCTGGACCACGACCCCGTGGACCCTGGTCAGCAACCTGGCGATGGCGGTGAACCCCGACGTCGACTACGTGGTGGTCGAGGGCGATGTCAACGGTGGGGACGAGCGCTACCTGCTGGCAGAGGCTCGGGTT